>WFOZ01000449.1 GCA_015487825.1 Planctomycetaceae bacterium | reverse complement strand
GTTCAAAGGAGGCGGCGATCACTTCGGCAACTTCCTCGATTCTGTTGTCAGCCGTAAACGGGAAGATCTCAACGGCGAGGTGCGGGAAGGGCATCTTTCTGCAGCACTGGCTCACCTGGGAAATATCTCCTACTACCTGGGAGAGAAAAACCACGTTTCCGTCGATGCGTTGAAATCGGAATTGTCCAAGGTTAAGTCCTTGGATAACAATGTCGAAACGGTCGAAAGAACGATTAAACATCTGGAGAAAAACGGCGTCGACCTCGAAAAGTATCCTGTTGCATTAGGGCCTTATTTGAAGTTTGACCCGCAGCAGGAAGTCTTCACCAATAACGACGCGGCTAATGCCTATCTCGGTAGAGAATACCGTGCAGGCTTTGTCTGCCCGACTGCTGATAAGGTGTAAGGCCCCTGGATACTCTGTCAGATTAGCCCGGACGCAAAGCGTCCGGGCTTTTTTCTTCTCGTACATCATGGTCCGACAGATGGAGCCGGCAAGCCCTTTCTGGCATACCTTTTACTTACGGTTGAATGGGTTACCTATTCGATGTATTCGATGATGATGGTTTTGATCTCCGGGAACTGATCTCCCGGTTTTTCGAGTCCTCGAAGAGTCAGTTCGAAGTCACCTGTTTGGGTGATATCCATCGTTCCCAATTCAATCCGTTTCCACGTTTTTTCATAAACTTCTCTTCGTGGAATGCGATCCGGGCTGGGAATTGTTTTTGCCAGATACGGCTGGTTGATTTTGAATGTTGCTTTTCCATCCGCCAGGTTTGCCTGCAGGACAGAGCCGACTCCGTCCGGGCCGCAGGCGTAATCGATCGAAACTTGATAACGACCGGCCCTGATGATTCGAACCGGCCATGAAGGATACGATTCTTTACTGGTCCAGTTGGTGATGTAATCGTTCGCCCAACCTTGCCGGGCAACATAACTGATTCCTTTGGTCTGCTCTGGCCGTAGAAATGCTTCATGGCCGGAAAGAGAAACCCGAGGGCTTTGCGGATGCCCGATTTCGGAAGGGATCGGGTCGAAACCCTCTTTTTCGATATCAGTAAGCCAGCCCTGATACTCTTTTTTCATTTTATTGATGACTTCCGGATGTTTGGCTGCAACATCGGTCGTTTCGCCGGGATCGTTTTGCATATCGAACAAGGCCCAGCGACCAAACTTACTTGCCTTCTTCTGAGCATTGACCGCTCGCCAGTGATCGGTGCGGACCGCTCCCCGGTTTCGCCATCGGGTGAACAGAGTCCGTTCAGGCCAGGCTTCTGATTCTCCCTTAAGCAGCGGAACAAGACTTTTTCCATCAAGCGGTTTGGTCGGAAGCGGTTTGGAATTTGTCAGTTCAACCAGTGTAGGCAGCAGGTCGATATGTGCGGTAATCGGCTTGATGACTGTCCCCGGTGAAGTAACGCCCGGGTATCGAATAAACAGAGGCACACGCGAGCCCCCCTCGTGATTGGAACCTTTTCGGCCTCGCATCCCGGCATTGTATCGATCTGTATTGGCTCCGTTGTCGGTCAGAAAAATGACGATGGTATTATCTCGCTGGCCCAGTTTATCGATACACTTCAACAGCCTGCCCATGTTGGTGTCGATGTTTTCGACCATCGCATACGCACAGGCCGCTTCGGGAGTGATGTCGAGATCTTTGTACTTCTCCCAATATTTATCGGGAACCTGCCAGGGGGTATGAGGTGTATTATATGGAACGTAACAGAACCACGGTTTCCTGCAACTGTTCTGTTTTTCGATCCAGTTAATTGCGTGATCAGTCAGAACATCGATGATGAAACCGTCGGTTTTTATCGGGTCGCCGTTATGTTCGAGATGCGTGTTGAAATAATTGTTCCAGTGCCCCGCACAAAAGCCGACGAATTCTTCAAATCCCTGTCCGTTGGGATGTTGCGGATAGTGGGAACCGTTGTGCCATTTTCCGAACGCAGCCGTGGCGTAGCCGTTTGCCTGTAGAATTTCTGCAATAGTGACTTCATCGGCCCGCATTGTTTCCCGGCCACGCGTTACGCCATGCACTCCGGTACGGGAATGATATCGCCCGGAAAGTAACGAAGCCCGTGTCGGGGCACAAACCGGGGAGACATAGAATCGATCGAATCGAACTCCCTGCTTCGCCAGCAAATCGTGATACGGCGTCTGGATAAACTGATTGCCGTGCGAAGCAACATCACCAAACCCCTGATCATCTGTCATAATCAGCAGGACATTGGGAGAGGTTTTCCCCGTCTGGGTATTCTGCCCGGCCCAAAGATCGTTGTTGATCGACAATGATATTCCCTGTAAAACCAGCAGGCCGAAGAGAAGGCAGGCAGGTCGTAACAAGTGCCCCGTTAAGGATGAAAATAATCTTTGCATGTTCAATCTCCCGTAGCCAGTCCCCAAACAAATCTCGCAATTTCAACTACATGTTGAATTTGGATCGACATAGCTGAAACATCTCGATATGTTTGAGGCTGTTTATTAACCGTAAAACCCCGGAACGACTGCTTTATTTTGACAGTCGAAACTAAATGTAAATTTTGTTGAAAATTTCTGCAACACGCAAAGAAAATAACCGTCAGTAGTCGTGAAGCATTCAGGGTATCAGGAAACAGATGAAGACAGAAGCTTCCCATTGGATTAAACATATTTTTGTCGCTATTGGTCCGTTGATCGCGCTGTTTGTTGTGGTTGCAATTTTCGGAATTGCAGATCACTTTCAGGCAGATGGCGGCCGGTTTTTGTCCACGAGCAACTTTCTTCGTATCTGTACCAATACTTCAACTGTTGCAGTAGCTGCGCTGGGGATGACGTTTATCATTATTGCAGGCGGGATTGACCTTTCAGCCGGGACCGCTCTCGCCTTATGCGCAACCGTGCTGGCCTATTTTCTGAAAGCCGATTACAGTCCGACGATGGCCATAACGTTTTGCCTGCTGACCGGCTGTCTGTGTGGATTGATTAACGGATTGTTAATC
>WFOZ01000448.1 GCA_015487825.1 Planctomycetaceae bacterium | reverse complement strand
GCGCTCTGTGCCGTCACTTTTCAGGCATCTTTTGAATCGCTGAGGCTGCCTTCTTCTGTTTCAAATTGTTTACGTTGGATCGCATCGTAAACTTCCTGCCGATGGATACTGACATCCTTCGGAGCTTCGATTCCGAGCCGAACTTTGTCACCCTGAATTGAAATTACCATCAATGAGATATTGTCTCCGATGATGATTTTTTCGTCCTGTTTTCTACTTAATACAAGCATTTCACATCCCCGAAATGCGCCGACATAGCCGACCATCCTGAAAATAACGATCCTTTGTTTCCTGTGCCTGACAACATATCGAAACCGGATCGAAAACCTGTAGGCCGATCAGTTAAGAGACAAATTGCCCGACTTCTTACTTCCTGTTGCACCAAGCATAAGGTGAGTGCAAGGCAAATTGACGTTGTTTCTTTACCGGTCAACACGACTTTCAACAATCCGGTCCAGATGAAACGATTCTGAGGAATAGGCCAGCAGCGGTTTCTGGTCAGGGCGGGTAAAATGAGAAGTGATCTTTTTGCCAGTGACAAAAAATTATGTGTCAAGGGAAAGCTATAACTTCATATCTGGAAAGGAGATAAGAGTTACCATAGGGGATATCCCTGCAGTGAGAGAGTTTGCCGGGGCGTACAATTGCGAAGAAAAGCCGGCATCGAAATTATCGATGCCGGCTTTGGAGCTCTTAATCAAATTTAAGAAGAACTGTCTCGGGTTGTATCCCAGCACAGCCGGTTCATTCTGATAGCCGTAACCAAACTGATATTTTTCTAAAAGTTGCGAGCCGTTCGCATACTTTTACCGTCAGTAATAGGATACTGACCGTTCTGATTTCAGGCTGTTAATATTCCCAGTCGATACCGAAAGACCACTTTTGCATCGTCCAACCGGATCGGTCGAGATCCAGGCTGGGGTTGATTGGGAATGTTGTGTAGTTGATCGAATTCTGAGGTCGGGTGATGTTTCCGATATACAGGAATCCGTAACTGGTCTTGAATCGGGCATCCTCCAGGATATCAATTCGGTTTAACAAAGGGATGTGTTCGAAAATTTTGATTTCGAAATTGGCCGTCAGGTCAAGAGTTGGAGAAACGTGAGTTGTGGTAGCCTGCTCGTTAAATGCAGTTTGAGTATCTGTTAATGCACCAACACCGGTTCCCAGTTCTCCGCCATCGGGTGTGTCAATATTGTTGTCCGGATCAACGGTATTGAGGAAATGGTTATAGACGCCGAATCCGTTAAGATTGACTGTTTCTTTAGTGGCAGCCAGGCCAGCCGTTGCCATGAACCAGAGCTTGGTATCTCCTCCGCCTGCCAGATCAGCCCGGAATCCAAATTCCGGTCCCGCAGATCGAGACTGACTGTTTGCTCCAATTTGGACTTCATAAGGGTTTGTTGGAATAGGAACCACGGTAGGACGACTCAGGGCCGGGTTACCATTTACTGTTCCATCGTTGAACGTGTCCTGGTCCGGTCTTCCGTCGGCTTCTTCCACGGTGTTGTTGCCGTTACCGCCTCCACCACCGCCGCCGCCACCATTATTATTACCACCGATTCCGGGGTTAACATTGCTGAAGTTGAAAAACTCGTATTCGGCTCCACTATCTAAACCTCGGAACTTGAATGATTCCCGAACATCGATATATTTCACACCAAGTACAGGTCGAAGTGTGTACCAGCTGCCTCTGACAACTGCTGGTCGCAGGACTTGAACTCCTGCTCCCCACGCCTGTTGAGAGAATTGCATTTCGAATAGGGTATCAAAAGGGATTCGATCAGCGATGCCGCTGCCATCGTTAATAGGTAACGAACCATTCAGGGCATTTAGTTCTGTGAGGTACTGAGGGTCATTTCCGCTTAAAGGGTTTCCGAATGGATCTTCCTGAGGAATGTATGTTCGGCGTGGCTCTGCACCGCGTTGGAAAGTATCGTTTGCTTCACCGCCATACCATCCTGAAACACTTATCCCACTTCCATCTTCATCGGTGAACCCGAAACTCATTTGGATACCACCACCGGCCTGATTTCCAAACATCTCTCTAAAACGACGGTAAGGGAAATAAGAGTCTGTGATGTCTTGTGGCAATACGTTAGTGTTATTGTTGTTATTGTTTCCACCACCACCGCCACCATTATTACCACCGCCGGTTGCACTGATATCGGTATCGCGGGGAATTGAAATTTCAGAAGGTGGGATTTGATCAGTTTCTTCAACGCCGGTAGAAATTCCACCATAGCCGAAGAGTTGATCGCCGGGTGAATTATAAATCGGTACAAGGAATTCGACAGAAGCATTGAAGTCACGGCGTGTGTTAAGCATTTCTTTGTACCATAATCCACCTTCATTTGTGGTACGTTGGGTGCCATAACGGAACATGTCTAAACCCGGGTACGGTTGTAACTGGTTACCCGGCCCATACATCGGTGCCATTCCCGGAGCTCCTGCGGGCGCTCCCTGCTGGAACTGGGCAGGTACGATTCGCGAAGGTAATGCGCCTGGGGATTGTCTCCCCTGATAAAAGGGCATTTGCCCGCTCAATTGAGGGGGTGGCCACGAAAGCCCGCCAGCAGCAGGATTCTGCTGTTGTCCCGGTCCGTATTGAGCACTGGCAGTCTGAGCCGACCAGGAAACTAATAGAACCGTGATTCCGGCACAAAATTGGCGAAATCCTCGCATGTGAGGTCGTCCTTGACAAACACGTGTTGTTGAGTTTTTGTGATCATTTTGTCTTAGAATGTCAGTCATAGTGGGGTCGTTTCTCTCAGACAATTCGATCTTTACCTGTTTCAGAAACTGCGATCGCTTCAACGCAATGAAATATTGGTCTCCGCGCAGAATACTGGACCTATGCCGTAGTATCGGTCCTGCAAATTGTGAAGCTGTAACGATTGTGCCGGAGATAGCGGATTTTTGGCGTTTTACTTCTGTAGCGGTTTGCGTGGTCGCGACGGTTGCAGCAGGAAAAGCAATTCTACGTTATGCGGACGACGCATCATAAACAAGAGGAGAAAGCTCTGGTTAATAGATGCATCTCTTGTTTGTGTAATGGTTTACGTTAATTTTCGTAGGAAGGTTTGAAGCTCTTTTCAGATTCTGGAATACGTTGCAGGCAAGAAATGAAATCATTAAAGTCGTCGATCCGGTTAAGCCCTGTTTAGAAAATTGGGCCGGGCGACCAGGGGCAAAATTCCTCATCGCCGATGTCCTGATGTTCACTCTTTGTCTTTTTTCCGGAAGCGACATCGATAATCATCTGGTAGATTTCTTCTCCTGTTTTCTCCAGCCCCCCCTGGCTAAGCACTTCTCCCGCATTGATATCCATATCATCTACAAGCCGGTTGTAAGTCGCAGAGTTCGAGCAGATTTTGATCGTCGGAGTTGGCTTGCTGCCGAAACAGCTACCGCGACCTGTTGAAAAGAGAGAGATTGTCGCCCCGCCCGCAATCATACCGGTCACGCTGGCCGGATCGTAACCTGGGGTATCCATCACGACTAATCCCTTTTCGGTGACTGGTTCTGCATACGCATAAACATCGCGCAAAGCAGTAGTTCCTGCTTTGGAAATCGCACCGAGGCTTTTCTCGTAGATCGTGGTCAGTCCCCCTTTTTTGTTGCCTACTGAAGGGTTATTGTCGATTCGCTGATTGAATTTCTGAGCATAATCTTCCCACCATTTGATCCGTTCAAGAAGTTTTTCGCCGACTTGTTGCGAAATGGCTCTGCGAGTCAGCAGGTGTTCTCCCCCGTAAATTTCCGGGACTTCTGAAAGAATGACGGTTCCTTTTGAGCGAACGATTCGATCACTGGCGTAGCCGATCGCGGGGTTGGCGGTGATTCCGCTGTAGCCGTCGCTGCCGCCGCATTCGGTGGCGACAATCAGTTCTGAAATCGGAATCGGTTCCCGTTTGCATTTGTTCGCTTCCTGCAATATATCCGGGATGACTTCCAATGCACGATTGACAGTTTTCGCAATTCCTCCCTGATCCTGAATATTCAACAACAAAGAGGGCGATTCCGATTTGCTCCCTTCACTGCCAGCCAGTTGAACCAGATTGTGTGATTCAATTAAGTAGCTCCCCTGTGCGGTTTCGCAGCCAAGCCCCAGCACTAAATAGCCACAAACATTCGGGTGATTCGCATAACCTGCCAATGTACGGTTGAGCTGTTCGTGGTCACTCCCTTGAAATTCAAATGCACAGCCCGCTTTGTGCGTGAGCGCGATCACGCCATCTACATGCGGATACTGTGCGAGAATCTCGGGCGTGATTTTATCCACCACCATGCGGGCAGAAGTGGCTGAACAGTTGACCGTCGAAATGACTGCAACGTAATTTCGTGTTCCCGCTTTGCCGCTGGCTCTGCGGTAACCCTGGAAATTGGGGATGGTCTCGTAATATTCAGTTTCTGGAATTTCCTGAGCCATTTGATGATCCAGATCGATATCGCCCCGCGTCACATTATGCACGTGAACCCAGCAGCCCGATTCGATGTTCTCGCTCGCGAAACCAATAATCTGCCCGAATTTTAGAATCGCGTCTCCACTGGAAATACTTTTGCAGGCAAATTTGTGACCAGCCGGTATTTCCTCCTGCAGTTTGATCAGGGCATCACCAACACTCAATTCCTGCCCGGCCTGAAGTGTTTTCACAGCAACATAAACATTGTCCTGCGGATGTAGACGAACAAACAGACGGGTATCCAACATAAAAAGTCTTTCAGAATAGATTGATGTTTCTTCGCGTGAATCTCTTTTCGAAGTGATGATACTACACCCGCGGCTATGATTTCAGTATTCTGTGGGGAGATTTTTTTTAGAACTTCCGGAGAATGTCACAGCATTACTGACTATATAACGAGGCAAATAATGAGCGAACAGGTTTTTCTTGGGATCGATATCGGTGCGGAAAGCGGTCGGGTGATGGCTGGCTTGTTTGATGGCAAGAAGCTGGTACTGGACGAAATGCACCGTTTTGCTAACGGTCCGGTCAATGTTGCGGGGACGCTTCGCTGGAATCTGGTTGGATTGTGGCAGGAAATTTTGATCGGGCTGGAAAAGTCGGCTGCCAAGTATGGCGATTCCATCGTTTCGGTC
>WFOZ01000447.1 GCA_015487825.1 Planctomycetaceae bacterium | reverse complement strand
GCGTAGGCCGTCTGTTGCGAGCGTGCCCGGTCTTGCAGTTGTTCGCCTTTCTTGCCATAGCGCACCCGTGCGCCAATCGCCAGCAGTTTGCCCGACGGAGCATGCCAGCCGGGAGTGACGTCGCAAACCGCAACATTCGCGCCGTCCGATTCACGAACCCAATCCAGTTCGGCGCGCGGGTCCGGTTTGGTCCACGTCTTGCCGAGATCATCTGTACGCATCACGTTCAGCCCGGAGTAATAGTCCGCAACGCGCAAGTGCTTCTGAAGCGTCATCACCACAGTCGCAGAGGCCCGTTTCGCTGAGGGAATAGCCGCCACGCGCGGATGAAACCACAGGAATTTCTCGTCGTCATGTTTCATGACCGTTTCCAGCTTGACCGTAAAATCCAAAGCGGTGCCCTGGCGGCCAGGCTCATCTGCCACTCCGCTACTCGCACTGAGCCACAAGGCGATCACAATGCCCACGACATTCGACCACATTTTTCGCATCATGGCAGGTCTCTCCAATGTTGAGATTAAAGGTGCCAAGGGCTCTTTAATCGTGCTTTTTAGTATCTTATCAACGAAATGCTGCGTAAAAGTGGCAGGATATTTCAAGAGAATTGTTTTGAACCACGAATGAACTCGAATGAACACAAATGAAATCATCTCATCAAACTTTCCGTTTTTCAGTTCCTACTTTTTCCTAACGCCTAATACCTACTACCTAACGCCTACTTTCCTTGTTTGGTTCCGGCTTGTGTCCGGGTTAGGTTCGCCAAGAAGAAAGCGTTAGCATTAACCAAAAAATCGCCTCTGGGAATATTGGAATATGCTACCGCTATCCCAACCTACCTCTACCTACACTACATTGCTGAAAAGGAAGCTGTCAATACAATGACCGACCAGCTCAAACAAGAAGAGTGGCAGCGAAAGACGATCCAATACGTGGAGTCAGTTAATGCGTTCATTGAACGGGGTCTGGTGAATGGCTGGGATAATGCTGGTGCCGAACCCATTGATCCCGGTCGCGATCATCTTGCTCAGGATGTAATCTCTGCCGTTCGAAAGGCAAACGCGAATGGTCAAATTGAATCGTTGAGGAAACTTTGGCCGCCTGCTCACGCACCGTTGATTAGCCTGCTGGAAGAAAGCGGTCAGTCAATTCCTGTTGTTTGCATTCTTCCCGACAATTCAATCATTGCTCGACTAGGCGCTCCGTATGAATCTGGCAAAACAATTCACATTATGGGCGACTCGGTCCATGACGTTGATGATGTGCTTTTCTTCGGGCGAAGCCCCAATCGAAGGTACTTTGCAATCGCAAGACCGGATGGAGTTCAAATATTGGATGGCTGGAATGGTCCTCAGGTTGAGTTTTGTCCTTGGCCCACAGGACTCGAAGGGATACCTGAGGGATTTGACGTTGAACCATTCGATGCTCCGCCGACACCAACTCGTCTGATTCCATTCCCGGACGGAACTCGCGTTCTGCTGGTAAGCAGTGAGGGTATTTTCGTGCTTTCGTCTGACCAGGCAGCACGTCTGCTTCCCCAAACTGGTCAAATGAAAGAGCACTTCGAGTGGTTGCGCGAGGAATATCCTGACGACGACTTTTCGATGGAATTGTCTATGGAACATGGTGCAATTTCCCACAATGGCAAATTGATCGCGGTTGGATCACAAGACAGTACTCACCTGCTTTTCGACGAGAACCTGACAATCATTGGCGATATCGGCAATCTCAGCGAGTATCCTCATTATTCAATGTTCAGTTCAGACGATAGCGTGGTTGCGTTTAACTCTTGCCACTTCTACAACGGGATTACTTTGGGTGTACCGGTAAACCTGTTGCCGGGGCTAAAGACAGAACCATACGAAGAGGACGAACGCATTACCATCCTTGAAGAAAATGCACGGGTATACGCTGGAACGTGCCGAAAGGATGAATTTATCATCGGCGACGCAAATGGTTATGTTTATGCCTTTAGTACTCATGGAGAGCCTCTTTGGCGGCTCTTCATTGGTTCAAGCGTTGGTGATATTGACGTCTCTGACGACGGTACGACCTTGGTTGTTTCGACATATGCCGGATTCCTTTCAATCACAAATATGGACGCCGGAAAACAAGCACTTCATCAGATTGGCAACAGCAAACATATGGAAACTCGCCGATGGGTCTTCTGGAAGAACGAGCAGAGCCCCTTGATTTGGTAAACGAAAATATGTGCCAGCTGGTAGATTGTGGGGTTCCCCAAGAATAGTGCGCGCTCGAATAAGAGTGTAAACTATATTTAGGAGGACTCACAATGAGCAAGAGGCAATCAGTTAAGCAG
>WFOZ01000446.1 GCA_015487825.1 Planctomycetaceae bacterium | reverse complement strand
GCGTAAGGTGTTGAAAGACGTTACTGGAGTTTCAGGATGGCAAGTGATTTTCGTCGAAAAGAGATTCTGCCGGAGATTACCGAGCAGATTGTTCAAAGTTACCACGAGATCGGCTCCATAAATCACCTGGGGCATTGTCCGCTTCCCAGTTACTCGAGCATTATCGAACTGCTTACTGATTTGAAAGAGGTTCTCTATCCGGGGTATCGTCGCAGGCAGAATTTGCATTTCGGGAATGTCACTTACCATGTGGGAGACATTCTTGACAGCATGCACGATTGCCTGACTCAGCAGATTTGCAGGGCGCTTCGTCACGAATTTATGACACAGACCGAAACCGATTGCGATAATGTTATTGATCGCGATTTTGAAGCAGAAGCTCAGGATATTACGATTGATTTTCTGAAATGTCTGCCGGCAATTCGCTCTATCCTTGCCAAGGATGTCCAGGCTGCATTTGATGGAGACCCGGCTGCTGCGACTTTGGATGAAATTATTTTCTGCTATCCGGGACTGGAAGCGATTACTGTACATCGCATTGCCCATGAACTTTACCGAAGGATGGTTCCTTTTATCCCACGCATGATGGCTGAGTGGTCACACTCGCGAACGGGGATCGATATTCATCCCGGTGCAACAATTGGCGAGTCTTTTTTCATCGATCATGGTACCGGCGTTGTTATTGGTGAGACCTGTGAAATTCATCCGCATGTCAAAATATATCAGGGAGTAACATTGGGCGCGCTCAGTTTTCCCAAAGATGGCGATGGCAAATTAATACGCGGACAAAAACGACATCCCACCATTGGCGAAGGTGTTGTCATATACGCCAACGCGACAGTGTTGGGGGGAAACACCGTTGTCGGTGCGAACTCGGTCATCGGGGCATCAGTCTCTTTGATGAAAAGTGTCCCTCCCAATACGATGGTCACAATCGAAAAACCATCGCTGAAATTCCGGGAAGCCTCATAATCTCTTGATGCTTTGGACAGGATACGAATGTAACTGCGACTGATGTTCAATTTCAAACGTCTTTGCATAAATCTGAAGTTGGCTGATTGCGATTGCATGCAGAGAGTGATAAGCTGATTCGCATCAACAAGCGTCTCTGTTTTATCACCCTTGAATCAATAAGAAACAGCATCCATGCGCATCAACCATTGTTCCAGTTATTCGTTGACGGTCCTTTGTATTCTCTGTTTTGGTTTTCAGGCCAGTCAGCTTTTTGCTGAAGATTCCTCAAAAAAGGATAAAAAGCCCGAACATCAGACGCGATATGTCATCATTCATGCAGATGATGCAGGGATGTCTCATTCGGTGAACATGGCGACAATTGCAGGATTGGAATCGGGAGTTGTTTCTTCGGCCAGTATTATGGTCCCCTGTGCGTGGTTTACGGAGTTTGCCAAATATGCCAGGGAAAATCCTCAGCACGATTACGGCATCCATTTAACATTAACTTCAGAATGGAATTATTATCGCTGGGGTCCAGTCACTTCGCGGGATAAAGTTCCCAGCCTCGTTGATGAAGATGGTTATCTTTGGGATAACTCCCGACTGGTTGCAGAGAATGTCAAAGCGGAAGAAGTTGAAATTGAATTGCGGGCACAGATCGATCGCGCCAGGAAATTTGGCGTTCCGCTCACTCATCTCGATACTCACATGGGATCGTTATTCAGCCGACCGGATCTGGTGAAAGTTTATGTGAAAATGGGCTTGGAGTACGATCTTCCGGTTCTGTTCATGAAGAATATTCCAGCTCGGGTTGGCCAGGAATACCCTGGGTTGGCAACGGGAACCGATGAGCTGATTAAAGTCCTGAAGAAGAAAAACTTGCCTCTTCTCGATTCAGTCCTGCAGTTCTATGGTGGTAAAACCCACGAGCAACGCAAAATGAACTACATGAACGCGTTGCGGGACATGGGGCCGGGCGTGAATGAATTGATCATCCATTGCGGTTACGATAACGAAGAATTGCGAGCCATTACCAACAGTGCCTCTCGACGAAACGGCGACCGGATCATTTTCAGTTCTGCAGAGACTGCCGCTTTTTTGAAGAGTCACAATATCAAATTATTGAGCTGGAAACAGTTCCGTGAAATGCAATGCAAAAAGGAAAAGTAAACGTAACTATTCAGTGATGGGTGGCTGGGGACAAATTGT
>WFOZ01000445.1 GCA_015487825.1 Planctomycetaceae bacterium | reverse complement strand
CGCTTTCTGGGGGCACCTTCTGCGGGTTTCTCGCCTCGCGGCTTTTCTCCCCGCGGTCTTTCTCCTCTGGGTTTTTCGCCCCGAGATTTCTGATCGGGACGTTGTGGGCGAGGAGCTTTCTTTCTGGCTGCTTTCGGATCTCCTTCCGGCCTTTTCGTTGCCGTCTTTTTACGGGGAGCAGGTTGTTCTTCTGCAGGCGGTGCGGGAAATTCAAATGTATCCGGCAGTTCTGCAGCAATTTCGGTAGTCAGTCGCTTCTCGGCTTTTTTGCCCGAAGTCATCAAAAATCCGATAAAACCAATACCTGCCAACAGGACCACTCCCATAAGAATGTAGGACATGGTGTTGCTGGCTGCTTTTTGTTTCTTCGGTTTCTTCTCGACCTCTGGAGCTTCCTCAGCATCACGTTCTGACTGGGCTGCAGCATCGTACTGGCTGATTTTTCTTTTTCCTGCATCTTGAGCAATCAACTCCGGCCTGGTTAATGGAGTTGCGACTTCTCCAAGTTGTTGCTGAATGTCCTGATACAGTGTGTCGAATTTGTCCCACCAGGGAGTATCCGGCAAGTCAGGAGTCAGACTTGTAAAAGTGGTTATTTCAATTTTTGCTCTTTGGAGTTGTTCCTTAGCCTCTTTGGGGCCGGAAGCATTTTGAGCATATAGATATCGACTTTGAGCCAGTTGATATTGTGCTTCGCGATGTTTCTCTTTGTATTCCGGGCGGGATTGGCCTGCATTGAGTGACATCTGCAAACGTTTGGCAATGTTTCCCCATCCCCAGATAACGGTCCCGTCTTTAAATTTCTTTCCTCGCACGGCATCCAGGAAATGCTTGGGCTCACCACCATATTCACCCCAATCCTGATAGACCAGGGCTGCTTCAATTTGCGCATCAAGCGCTTTGCTGTTTTTCTTCAGGACGCTTTTTATCAAAGATTCCGCTGTTTCGAAATCCCGTTCCTGACGTTTGCAATTTACCAGTCTCAGCTTGACGCCATCCAATCGGGCGGGGTCAATGAAGTCTGGATCATTTTCCCCACGTTCAAGAATTTCCTCAAATGCACCTGTTGCATCGGAATAATACTGACTCGCTTTTTGGGGTGACTCTTTCGAGCCTTGTGCCATACTGAAATAAGTTTCCGCAATCCAGATTAACGAACTGTAGCTCTGCCCGCCTTTTCGCTTTGCCAGTTGCGAAAGAAACGATTCAAACCCACTACGGACTTTTTCAAGCCTCTCCTGGTCCCCCAGTTTTTTCAGTCGCTCCAGTTCCTGTTGTAGTTCGCGACCCAATTCAACATAAACTGCGGTGAGAGCCGCCCCTCCGGATGCTCCTGCAATTTTTTCCAGAGAAGACCGAGCCTGCTCTGCCTTATCCAACTGACGTGTGCCGATATAAGCACGCAACAGATACTGATAAGCCAGCGAAGCAAAGGCGGTACTCTTGATGTTAATATCTTCTTTGGGCCTGTCCTGTTCTTTTTCAACATGTATCGCTTTAACAACAGAATGAGGATCTTTGGTGAGCCATTCGATGGCCTTGGCATCGTTGCCCCGCATAATTTCAATTTGTGATAACGAAACTTTAGCACGGACTAAATCAGCAGGAGCAGGCTTGCTGGCAGGTGTTTTTTCCTGCATTTTAGTAATTCCGACTTCCAGATGCTTCGCCGCCTGATCCCGCATTTTATTCAACTCTTCAGGCGTTTGGCTGGTTGATTCCTTGAACGCAATATTCAGGTAGGCTGCCCAGAGAGCCTGTCCGGTTTCGAGTTGAGCCGTTGGATATTGCGGAGCAGTTGCAGGGACTTCCGCGTACCACTTGGCTGCTTCCAACGGTTTGTCAGAACGCCTTAAAATTCGTCCCATCCCCAATCGAGCATCAGTCGCACGATCCGAATTTGGCCAGTTCGTTGCGATAAACTGGCTGATATCGAGAATCAGTTGCAGGTTTTTCTCTTTGTATTGCTGCGGTGCATCGTTATAGGCCTGAGAAAACCCAGCCATCGCCAGGTAAGCTGCATCAAGTGCTACAGTCGGATCATCTTTCTTTAAGCGAATGGCCAGATATTTTCCGACAACAGCTGCATCATAATTCTTGCGTTGTAGATAAAAAATGTAGGCCAGTTTGTAGCGTGCAGAATTGATCTGCTTGGCAGGAGATTTATCATCCGCCAAGGCAAGCGCCAGGCGATAAATTCTTTCAGTTTCGCTGAGTTGAGCCTGCAACTCCTCGTTTGCATTTTGAATTTTCTTTTGATCTTTTGATTTTTCGGCTTCCTTTACTTTTTCCCGGAGCGGGCCAACCTGATCGAGTAAGCTGTTTGCACTTCCGAATGCAGAATCGAAATCTTTCGGGTCTCCCGGTTCCCGATCCAGCAGCACAAGTATCCTTTGAATCGCGGTGCGGGAAACATCTTTGTAAGGACTTGCGTATCTATTAATCTGACGCACATTTTCCAGGGCCTGACGAAGTAGACGCCCGCGTTCTGCTTCAGGAGTATTTCGATCTGTTGCGAGTGCTTCCTGAGCTCGTGCCAATTCCCAGCGAATACCGAGGCCGACTTGCGTACGGCTTGACCTCCCATTACGTTTGAGCCAGTCACTTGCTTCCTGAATTACCAGTTGGAAATCTTTGCGAGTTTCGTGATTAAGGCAAATTAAACGAAAATGCAGGACCTGATTCTGCAGTTTAATCAGTCCGGGGGATTTTCCTGGATGACTCAACAGTTCGTCATAAATCCCAAGTGCTTTTCGAATATCATCCTGTTCTTCAAAGCATTTTCCCTGCATCGTTCGTGCATACAGTCCCGCGTACTGGCTGCGATATTTTGTATGCACTTCTTCAAATTCCAAAGAAGCGGTACGAAGTTTATCTTTAAATTCTTTTGAGTCCCGGTCATAGGTTTGAGCGTCTTCATAAGTGCAGGTTGCCAGATCAAGCTGGGACCGCATATATAATCCTTCCACCTTTTTCCTGGCGGCTCGTTTTTCTTTTTCTTCCTCAGGAATATAGACGCCGTAACTTTCCCACTGCTTTTTGTAGGCATCATGGGCCTTCTGGAAGATTACTTTTGCCTTGGCAACGTTCTTCCTGGCATCCTGTTGGAACTTCAGGCGGTTATCCTTATTTGCCGGCGAACGCGATTTCCAGGTCAGGACTTGAGCTTTCCCAAGCAGAATTCTGGCCAGTTCAGTATTTGCGCGGGCAACCAGTTCATGCCTTGGCGAGTTTTTAATAAACTGTTCCAAATACGCCTGCGCCTGATCCAGCAGCTCTGACTGCGCATCCGGATTCTGGGAAAACTGTGAACTGCGAAGCATCGTAACCGCTTTTTCAAAAGGAATTACCTGCTTAATTTCCTCCGGAACATTTTCGCGGGTTTCCAGCGACTGCAGATAAAGCATTGCGGAATCAAAATATTGCCGCTCTCGTAACCCCTGTACAAATTCGAGATAAGGTTCTTTCGCTTGCAACGCAGTCGGAAATGCAGACTGAGCGATGCTTATCAACAGAAAAGCGAGCACGCAGAAAGAGAAACCGCTGTGCTGCCAACCCTGGTTACCTGACCGAATAGACCAGCAGTTTCGACCAGTTTTTCCGGTAATGTTACAGAAATGTCTCATCATATTTCCCAGCAGGCAGTCTCGGGCCCGAGACTACCAACTAATAGATCAACAGAGTTGTGCGAATGTCGAAAAGTCTTCCACTATTCTTAAATCGCAGTAGTAAATATGCAAGCCTTAAAGCGGACTTGAAGCTCCAAGAGCCTAAGATTTCTCTCGAACAGCATCCAGTT
>WFOZ01000444.1 GCA_015487825.1 Planctomycetaceae bacterium | reverse complement strand
GCCCCGAAGAAATCGCCCTGCTTCGCACCACCCCCGCAGCCGGTTCGGTTGGAACGTGTCGCTATAAATTGAAGGATGGGCAGGATGAAGATTTTGATCGCGTTATCGAAATTTTCAAAGCGCATGACATTGGCTACTTCGTTTACATTGGCGGAAACGATTCAATGGATACCGCGAACAAAGTCGCCAACGTTGCGCGGGAACGTGGGCTGGATGTTGTCGGAATCGGCGGACCGAAAACAATCGATAACGATGTTGGGGATAGCGAGTTTCAGTTGATCGACCACACCCCCGGTTACGGCAGTACCGCTCGTTACTGGAGCAATTATGTGCAAATGTCGAACGAAGAGAACAACGGCAGTTGTCCGGCGGATCCCGTTTTAATCATGCAGGCGATGGGGCGAAAAATCGGCTACATCCCTGCAGCGGCGCGGCTGGCTGATCCGCATCGTGAAATGCCCCTTCAAATTTATCTGGCGGAAAAGAAAGTCGAGATCGAACAGATTCGAGAGAACATCAATAAGATGCTCAAAGAACATGGGCGAGCGATGGTCGTTGTCAGCGAAGGATTGGAAATTGAAGGCCTTGAAATTCCTGAAGAGTTCGTTGTTCGCGACTCCTTCGGTCATGCGATGCTTTCTTCCAGTAAAATTACTGTCGGGCAATTGCTGACCAATGCGCTCAATGAAAAACCGCTGGCAGTTAAAGGGAAAGCCCGCTGTAATGTTTCGGGAACTCATCAGCGAAACGATATCGTGCATGCGTCCAATGTTGATTTGGCTGAGTCGTATTACGTCGGTCAAAAAGCAGCACTCCTGGCAGCAGCAGGCGAGCACGGCTACATGGCTTCGATTTTACGAAAAGACCGCGATAATTACACCATCGAATATGGCAAAGCACCGCTTTCAGAAGTTGCCAACAGCGAACGTCATTTCCCCGCAGAGTGGATCACGCCTTGCGGCACCGATGTCACCGACGACTTTTTGAAATACGCTCGACCACTGATTGGCGATAACTGGGTTTCGGTTCCCGTGATCGATGGTCGATTGCGACTGGCAAAATTGAAACCGATTTTCGCAGATCAGAAACTCGATAAATACATTCCCCAGGCAGATCGATAAATACTCGTCGATTACGTCACGACGCACCGAAAGAAATTGTAGGGTGCGTCGTGACGCACCTTTGGAAGCATAGCATGAGTAAATACCGGCGGTGCCACTTTGGGCGAACTTACTTTTTTACCGTAGTAACAAATCAACGACATAAAATTTTGACAACAGAGCGAGGACGAATAGCATTACGCAAAGCAATTTCTGAGGTTCGTATCGAACGTCCTTTTAGAATCACTGCAATTGTACTATTGCCAGACCATCTTCATACAATTTGGGAATTACCAGAAGGAGATATTGATTATTCAACAAGATGGCGGCGAATAAAAAGTTTGTTTACACAATTCTGGATAGCTTCAGGAGGTGCAGAAACCGAGAGGTCTGAGAGTCGAAAAAAACGTAACGAACGTGGGATTTGGCAACGACGTTTTTTTGAGCATACTTGCCGAGATGACAAAGACCTTAAACGTTGTATTGATTATATTCATGTTAACCCTCTTAAACATGGGCTTGTGTCGCATGTGCGAGATTGGCAATGGTCGTCTTTTCATCGCTATGTAACAGAAGGTGAGTATCTACCGGAATGGGGAGATGCAGCCGAATGGTATGGCGATGAATTTTCACAGTTCGAATAAAGTGCGTAATGGTAGGGTGCGTTGCAACGCACCAGGATTGCGTTTTGTTCTCCTTTTACAAGATTCACAACAAACATGATAAAAGGTGCGTCACGACGCACCCTACGGTCCTATTAACATAAGAGAAAGAAAAAATGTCTGTTACTTACGAAAAGAAAAATGACTACTTAGTCGCTGTCGATTCCGATGGCTGTGCTTTTGATTCGATGGAGATTAAGCACAAGGAATGTTTCATTCCGAACTTCATCAAGTTTTTCAGCCTGCAACCTGTTTCGCGGTTTGCGCGGGAAGCGGCTGAGTTTACGAACTTGTATTCAAAATCTCGGGGAGCGAATCGATTTATCGCTTATCTGCTCGCGGTTGACCTATTGGCAGAACGCCCCGAAGTACAAGCTCGAAATGTCACCTTACCGAAATTACAAGGTTTACGTGACTGGATGGATCGCGAAACGAAACTCGGCACAAAAACGATCAAACCAGAAGCGGAAAAAACAGGCGATCCCGATTTGAAACTTTGTTACGAATGGTCGTCAACAGTCGATGCAACGATTGCAGATCTCGTCCATGGCGTTCCTCCTTTTCCCGGCGTGCAAGATGCGCTGCAGGAAATAAAAAACCGGGCAGCCGATGTAATTGTCTGTTCTGCAACACCAACCGCTGCGTTACAATCGGAG
>WFOZ01000443.1 GCA_015487825.1 Planctomycetaceae bacterium | reverse complement strand
GTCTCAGCCCGTCTCTCTGCGCAAAATTCAGTAAGAATAAGTGCCTAAACGCAAGACTTGCAGGGAATCTACAAGAAATACAATTATTTTTTAATAATACTGGTAACAATCCAGCGAAGTGAAAAATGCCTGATATCTTTGAACAGAGGGATGGCCCAGGCGATTGCCTCTGGTTTCAAAGCAACAGGAAGCCTTTACTGACAGCAAGGCTCCCAAAATAGCTTGAATGTTTGTGAAGTGCAGTGGTACAAAAGGGCCTCTGAAAGCAGCTAAAGTTCATCTCGCAATTTGTATAACTGATCAAGAGCCGCTTTAGGAGTCAGGCCGTCAAGATCAAGGTGCTTTAGTTTTTCGAGAATCGGGTGCGGTGGCGGTTCGAACAGGGTGAGTTGTTTATGCATCTGTGATTGTGTCTGGCGGGGCGGCATTGTCGGCTTGCCTTGTTCATCAAGGTGATCTTCTTCCAGGGTTGCCAGTATTTCTCCCGCTCGCGAAATGACCTCTCCCGGTACGCCAGCTAACCGTGCGACATGGATCCCGTAACTTTTATCAGCCGCCCCGGGAACAATTTTGTGCAGGAAAACAAGACTGCCTTCATGTTCATGAACGGAGACATTCCAGTTGCTTACCGCTGGAAGAGTCTGCTCCAGTTCTGTTAATTCGTGATAATGTGTGGCAAACATTGTGCGGGCCTGGACGATATCGTGCAGATATTCTGTCACTGCCCAGGCAAGAGAAAGTCCATCGTATGTGCTTGTTCCACGACCGATTTCATCTAGAATGACGAGTGATTTTTCGGTTGCGGTATTCAAAATGCGAGCCGTTTCGGTCATCTCAACCATGAAAGTTGATTGCCCTTTGCTAAGTTCATCACTCGCTCCGACACGGGCGAAAATACGATCCGCGATTCCGATGCGAGCTTCGCTGGCGGGCACGAAAGATCCCGTTTGGGCCAGCAGCGTTATTAAAGCCGCCTGCCTGATGTAGGTACTTTTTCCCGCCATGTTCGGACCGGTAATAATCTGCACGGCTCCCTCACGGTTGTTGTTACTTTCCTTAGAGTCATTTTCTACAGTTAGCTTTTTTGTTTGCCTGTTCGATGTCGATTCGAGCTTCACATCATTGGGCACAAACTGTCCGGCTGGCAGGATCGCATCGAGAACCGGGTGCCTTCCTTCACGAATATCGAGAATTGTTTCGTTCGTAATTTCCGCTCGTGTGTAGCCTCTGCTCATCGCGGTATGTGCAAAGGAAGAAAGGACATCCAACTGAGCGAGCGTTTCGGCCGATTGCTGTAAGCGTTTTAAGTGGCTCGCGACCCGCAGCCGCAACTGCTGAAAGATTTCCGCTTCGAGCGCAATCGATTGCTGATCCGCAGTGAGGACTTTTTCTTCGTACTCCTTCAATTGCGGCGTGATGAAGCGTTCCTGATTTTTCAATGTTTGTTTACGGATATAATCTTCAGGGACTTTATCAATTTGTGCAGCGGTCACTTCCAGATAGTAACCGAAGACTCGATTGTAGCCTACTTTCAAATTCTGAATGCCGGTCCGCTCAATTTCTTCCGCCTGATACTTTGCGATCCACTCTTTGCCTCCCTTGGAAAGGCTTCGAAGTTCGTCCAGCTTGGCATCATAGCCATCTCGAATCATACTCCCTTCAGTGATTAACAAGGGAGGATCTTCAACAAGTATAAGGTCAATCTCTTCGCGAACTTCCGTGCAGAGATCGATTTCTGCTTCCAATTTTCGGAGTTTCTCTGATTTTCGTTCCGCGAGCAATTGTTTTGCTTTGGGAAGCAGTGCCAATGTTTTTGCCAGCCAGACTAAATCGCGAGGACTGCACCTCCCGGTTGCAATTCGAGTGGCGAGTCGCTGCAAGTCGTAAGTCTGATCGAGTTGTTCGCGTAACTCGGCAAGTAACTGAGCGTGCTGAGTTAATTCTTCGACGGCATCGGCTCGAGAACAAATTTGCCGGGAAGAGGTTAACGGATTTGAAAGCCAGTCCGCGAGCAGGCGGGCCCCCATGGGTGAAACGGTTTCATCCAGAATATCTAGCAGTGTTCCTTCGCGTTTTCCTTCACGCAGTGTGTGGGTCAGTTCCAGAGATCTGCGAGTTGCTTCGTCAATTAACATCCGATCTTCGCAGCGGTACGGTTCTATCGATGTGATATGAGCGAGCGAAGTTCGCTGCGTTTCCTGCACATATTCCATCAGCACGCCTGCTGCGACAACGCCGAGGGAGTCTTCATCGATATCGAACCCTTCGAGCGTGTTGGTCCCAAAATGTTTGCAGAGAGTTTCCTTGCAGGTGCCGGGAATGAACGACCAGGCCGGGCGGTCGGTCAGTTGAGTTGTTTTCAGATCGTAAGTCGCTTCGATGAATAACGATGAGTTTTCGATTTCCCGATTATACAACGCCTCGGCTGGATGAAGCCGTGCAAGTTCATCGGCCAGTGTTTCAGGTGAGATCTGCGATAACTGAAACCGTCCCGTAGAGAGTTCCAGCCAGGCGAGTCCTACAATATTCTTACCTGTTGCAATTGCCACCAGATAATTACTTTCTCGCGGATCGAGCAGCGCATCTTCGATCAGCGTTCCTGCAGTAACAATTCTGGTTACCTCCCGCTTGACGAGCCCTTTAGCCTGTTTCGGGTCTTCCACCTGATCACAAATCGCGGTGCGATGCCCGGCATGAATCAACTTATGCAGGTAGTTATCGAGCGAATGATAGGGAAAGCCAGCCATCGGAATCGGATCATCAGAATTTTTATCTCTGCTGGTGAGCGTTAAACCGAGAATTTTTGCAGCGATGACGGCATCATCAAAAAAGAGTTCGTAAAAATCGCCCATGCGAAACAGAAGGATGGTCCCCGGGTGTTGCTGTTTTACCTCGAAATAACGCTCGAGCATGGGCGTCAGCTTACGAGGCTTCGATTTTCCCCGGGCCTGTTTCCCTGATTGCTTTTCGTTTTTATTGCTTTTTTGCTTGCCAGGCTGGTTCGCTTTTAGATCCTGATCTGTTGTCGTCTGACCCGCCATGATGTCATTCGTTGTCTATTAGAAAATGTGTAAAAAACAGAAACCCCGGCACAGCTGATTTGTTTTAGCAGCCATAACCAAAGGGAAACCTTCGATATTTGCGTAAGACGCGAAGAAAATAACCGTTAGTCGTATAAAATGGGGTTCTCATCTGAGACCGGGAATGTTATGAGTACTTCCAAGTAATAGAGTCGGTAGCTTACCATGTTCCAATGAAAAAAGGGACTCTCTGGTGGTGCGGAGCCGCAGGATTTATTACATTCCCGGCAAGGCTGGCCTATTTTGATAGCGAACACCTAAGAGATCGATCCCTGAAATCTGCAAGATGCGAAGAAAAAGGCCATCAGTAATGCAAAATGGAAATGAAGGTCGCAGGTTTCTGCTATCTGAGCGGGCCTTATATTGAGAGTTGATGAAATGTGCCTTGTTGTCGCACTGTCCATCCAGACCAACCCGGCTTTTTTGATTAACAAAACATCATTCCTGACAAGACTTCTATTTAATGCATCAAATCCTCAGCAATGGGGAAACTGAAGATGAATATCAAGGAGAGTAATATGCCAAACAGTACGAAATCTCACCGATCAGTCCTCCTGTTTTTCAGCAGTTGTGCCTGGTGTGCAATCCTGCTGATTCAACTTCCCTGCTTGCAGGCTGATGATGCTCAAGCCAAATCAGCACCAAAGAAAAAGGCTGCTTTTGAGGTCGTAAAACCGGGAGAGTTCAACATCTGGTTGAACCTGGATGGTATCTACGAAGCAACTGTTTTTGATGAAATAGTTTTAGCACCGAAGCAGTGGAAAACACTCAAGGTAAAAAAAGCGGTGGCTCACGGTTCAACAGTGATGGAAGGAGACCCGATTCTGTGGCTCGAAACAAAAGACCTGGATAAAGAACTCGAAAAACAGAAACGGGAACTGGTGAGTGCAGAGCTTTCGCTGAGGCTTGCTTCCGATGAACTGCGGTTTCTGAAAGAGTCGACCGCGATGGATCTCGATGCTTCTGATCGTTCAGCTCAGATCGCCAAAGAGGAACTCGATTATTTTCTGAAAGTTCGTGAGCAACAAGAAATTAAAATGGCGAATTTCAGTTTAAAATTCTCAAAGTACTCGCTCGAATATGCTCAGGAAGAATTGAATCAACTACAACAGATGTACGAAGCGGATGATCTGACCGAACAGACAGAAGAAATCATTCTCAAACGGGCCCAGCGTGCTGTCGAATCGGCTGAGTTTTCGCTTGAAAGATCAGAACTGAGCCACACTCGCAAATTGACCACTCTAATTCCCCGCGAAAAACAGGCCTTAATCGATTCTCAGGCGAGAACAGCATTAAGCAGGGCAAAAAATGTCGTCACGCTTCCCCTGCTTCTAAGAAGCAAAGAATTAGAAGTTGAAAAGCTGCAACGTGGCGTTGAAGAGCAGAATAAAAAAATTGCAGAACTTGACCGTGATCGTGATATGATGACCATTTTTGCAGACCGCAGCGGCCTGGTTTATTACGGTCGATGCTCAAACGGAAAATGGAGTGAAATTTCTGCTCGCGCAAAACAGCTAAAGCCCTCAGGAAGTGTCGCAGTCAATTCTGTACTGATGACGATCGTCGACCCATCGGCTCTTCAAGTGCGAATCTCTTTGACGGAAGAACAACTGGCGCTGGCTAAGCAGGGGCAGGCGGCAATCTTCAAGCCGAAGGCCTATGCAAACTATTTCAGTAAAGGAGAGATTTCACAGATCAGTTCAGTTTTGCAAAGTGACAGCAAATACCTGGCATTTGCCACAACAAAGACTGATCCTGAAGTTCTGATTACACCTGGAATGACCTGCAAGGTAAAAGTGCGAGTCTATGAAAAAAAGGATGCCGTTTCTGTTCCGGTAACAATGGTTCATAGAGATGAATTCTCTAAAGATTCTCGCCCGTATGTCTGGGTAGGGGGGAAAGAAGCCGGTTCGCAAAAAAAGCGTTTTATCGAAACAGGATATACTCTTTCCGGAAAAGTGGAAATACGATCCGGATTAAAGCCGGGCGATGTTGTATGGCCCAACAAACCATAGATAATTATCGTTCGTAACAACAATCCGATCTCAGTTTTGAATAGCAGTAAGGCGTTAGCCGAGCGGCTGATTCTAATTACTATTGAGTTCATAAAACAGAGCAGTAATAGTTCGAGCGATCCTAACTGGACAGAACCAGGTTCAACTCGTTTCCAAGCTCCTGCTTGGGAACGCACGGCTGGGAAGGCCCTCCTTCCCACGTGTTTTCGTTCGTTTTAGATGATTTGTAGTTCCGGCGTGAAGCAGGAGCTTCAATCCCTTGCGTTCCCAAGGTGGACCTTGGGAACGAGGAAATAACATCAAGGAATATCACGAGTTCC
>WFOZ01000442.1 GCA_015487825.1 Planctomycetaceae bacterium | reverse complement strand
TGCTCCCACCGATGCGGTCATCGGACCGGCTGGCTCGCTTTATATTTCTGTTGGGGGTCGCGGAACGCAGGGGAGTATTTTTCGTATCTCCTATAACAAACCTTCCGCAGTGAAAAAAAGTGAGTTACCTTTAGAGGCAGTATTGAATGCGCCGCAACCACTTTCCGCCTGGTCGCGGGCCCGTTGGGAACCGCAAGTTGAAAAGCTGGGGGAAGAGGCGTTCATCATCTCAGCGCTGGATCAGCACCGCAGCGAGGCACAACGAATTCGGGCGATCGAAATTCTTACCGAGAAATTTCAGGGGCCCGATGTCGATTTCATGCGATCGATGCAGTTGGAAAAAAGTCGAGATTTACGGGCACGCTCTGTCTGGGCTTACGGAAGATCTTCAAATGGTATTTTGAATAAGACGGCTCTGAAGCCTTTTTATCATCAGGACAGCCCGGCTGTTGTTCGTAGCGGTCTGGAAGTTTTACTCAATTCTCCTGATGAACTTCTCGTTAAATTCAAAGAGGATATTGCAGCCGGCTTAAGCCATGAAGACCGGGTCGTTCGATATCTTGCAACGCAGGTGACCGCGCGAATGCCAGATGACGGGTTTCAGGCAGTGGGGGAACTGGCACGGCAATCGGGTTGGCATTCTGCGATACAGTTATCGCGCGCGTTTATTGATCGTGGCTACATCGGGCATCCCTACGCCTGGCATGATATCGGCCTGGGATCGCTGCGAAAAAACAAAGATCAGCAGATACAACTTTCAGCCGTTTTAATGATTCAGCATGCACTGGGCGGGTTCGGGCAAAGTACCAGGCATGCTGCTGTTTTTGATGGTTATTTATCTCGCGTCCCTCTTCCGCAACAGCAGGAATTTCTTAACGAACTTCGCTCGCATGTGGCCGGCATGTACCCGAGCGGCAATGATCGACTCGACTGGGAACTGGGGCGGTTGGCTGCCATGTTAAACAGTGCTGATGTTCAACTGCTCGATAAAATCCTGAAGCGAATCACGCCAGACTCGCATCCAACTTCCGATCTGCATCATCTGATCATCGCTGCCTGTCTGCCAGGAGTCAGATCGCAATCGCAAACTCAGCATATTGCACAGGCACTGTTAAGCCTCGATGAAAAAATAGAATCTCGAAAACTTGTCGTGGACAGCAACTGGGAACCACGTCTGAGCGAACTGCATGAACAACTTATCCTGCTCGATCAATCCCTGCCCGTGGCACTACTGAACAGCCCGAAATTTGGCAGTGGAAATCATGTTCTGTTCATCAATAAAATGGTCGGAGAAACACGAATCGCTGCGTTAAATCGCTATCTGCAACTTGTTGACAACAAGAAAGCGGAACTGACCCCCGAACTGCTTTCACTGCTGGCCGAGTTACCTTTTGCCACAATCAGCCCACTGGTACATCAATCACTGGAAGATAATTCGTTGCGGCCGACCGCGTTACTGTTACTGGCCCGAGCAAACCTTCCGCAAGACCGTGCGATTATTTTGAGTGGACTTGATGCGGTTCAATGGGATGTTGTTTCATCCTGCCTGTTTGCGATTTCTCAGTGGAATGAGCCAACCCCCGAAGTTCTTGCAGCCGAACTTAATTTGTTGAGTCGAGCCGCTGGCGATCAGGCGGCAAATCCGATCTGGGGAGAAACACTCAAACTGATCCGAAAAACAGCCCTGCAAATCGGAACCGGCCTCGAAACGATGCCTCCGGAAAGCCCCGTCAAAACAAAGCCCTCAAAACGAGAGAAACAGGCCATTGCCCAGTCATGGATAACCTGGGCATCGACACAATTTCCCGCATTGAAATCGAAGCTCGTTACGAATTCTTTGCCGATGAACTGGGAAGAGATGATTACCCGCATCGATTGGAACACGGGGGAGGCAACTCGCGGGGCGAGCATTTATAAAAGACAGCAGTGCAGTCAATGCCACG
Organism: Planctomycetaceae bacterium; assembly: GCA_015487825.1. Taxonomy (GTDB): domain Bacteria; phylum Planctomycetota; class Planctomycetia; order Planctomycetales; family Planctomycetaceae; genus Rubinisphaera. The sequence goes on along the minus strand of WFOZ01000442.1, from coordinate 1,094 downwards.
GCGGACGTACCGCCATCGGCCCCGATTTACGAGGCGTTTCCAATCGATTCGCTTTGCGCGATTTAATGATCGCAATTGTCGATCCGCACCGCAACGTCTCTGAACGTTACCGGGCCACTGCGATCGCAACCACATCCGGAAAAACATACACCGGCATCATCATCTACGAATCAATCGACGGACTTCTGTTACGAGACAGCACCCACCAGACTATCCGTATCAACGCCAGCGATATCGATGAACGAACCATCCTGAAAACTTCCCTGATGCCGGAAAATCTACTGAAAAACTGCACCGACCAGGAAATCGCCGATCTGTACGCCTACCTGAAATCACTTTAGCAAAGTGGCTATGCCTCATGTCTGACAGGAAACTCCTTCAACAGTTTGTTGATTCATTTGGGCGTTTCGATGACATGATTGCGACCGAGAATGCTCCGGTAGAAATGCTTGTCAAGCAGGATGGAGAGAACTGGGACAGTTGGGACAAAGAGCTGAAATGGCACCCGGTTTATCTTGAAACGGATCCACATGTACTGACTTCAGTCTATACAGACATCACAGGCCGATTTCCTCAAATGTATGAATGCCTTATTCTATCATACCGCTGGCTGGAAGTTGATTTGGGGCTTGTGAGACTGCTTGCCAATCCACCCGGTACTGACTTAACCGGGCTGAATGATGCCATTTTTAATGATCGTATTCTATGCGATGTTTTGATTCCTGCCGGGTTCGTCCCGTTTGCACGCTCGAGATGCAATTACGATCCGATTTGCTTTAGTCTTAATGCCATGACATCGCAGGACGATTGCCCGATTGTCCAATTTGAACACGAGCCAATATTATGCGATTCAATAATTGGTAAACATTGGCAGCGATGGGATTCCTTTCGGGATTTAATGACGGAAGTCGTTTATTTAGATTTCGATTAGCCGGGATTAAAGAACGCAGTACGCCCCAACGTATCTCAATCAATAGAAACGACCAGCGGGAGCAAAACTCCGGGATAAACACGTGCAACTCAGCGTCCCCACGCTTTACACAAGTGTTCCAATCAATGTCCAATGCCTGTCGCTGGTTTGAGCAACTTCTGTT
>WFOZ01000441.1 GCA_015487825.1 Planctomycetaceae bacterium | reverse complement strand
GTTCCAACAGAGCCTCTGGACTCGGCAGCCTCACACCATCTTCGGTGATGAATCGCCCCATCGATTGACCGTAACCAAGTCCATCCAGCGCACCCGCCAAAATTGCAAGATGGATATTTTTTGCGGTCTCGTCCCACGTGCCAAATTGCCCCCTGGCAACATTCATACGCACGCTTTCGGTGGAAGCACCAAACCAAGCGTATTCCCAATCATGAATTGAACCAGCTCCATTGGTGGCCAAATGAGTTAACCAATCTTTCGCCATCATTCGTTCCAACAGGCAAACGGCTCCATTTCGCAATAGATGGGCTCCGTAAATCAACATCACACCCGCGTCACGTTTTCGGGCATCACGGATAACCTGGGCGCATCCCTGAATCTGTTTCAGCAACTCCGCTGATATTTCCGGTGGCTGAGAGTCCGGTGACTTCAGGATGTCATCAACCGTTGTCAGGCTTTCGCGTTGCTCTAACGGCAGCACATGCAATTGAGACAGATCGAGTGGCAAAACAGGTTTCGTCATGAATTTAAGATCGCTTCCATTAGAACTGCACTGTCACGAAAATCAGGAATAACGATATCAGCCCCGACATCAAGCAGCCGATTTCGTTTCCACTGGTCGAACTGTCCCGACCCGTTATTGGCTTCGTCGCTGGCAACCGCGACTGCGATGCCGCCTGCCTGTTTGGTATTTTCTATTTCAACATATCCATCTCCAAATGAAAGTAGAGAATCACCGGATATGGAATGTTCGTCGAGAATCCGTTCGATCACCATCTGCTTGGAAAAATCTTTATAGTTATCGAGTGCCCCGAAGATACGGCCTTCAAAATAATCGGTCAGGCCGAGTAGTTCCGCCTCCTGTATGACAAATTGCTCATCGGTGCCGCTTGCCAGATGCAGTGTTAGTCCCAATGATTTAAGATGATCCAACAGATTTCTGGCTCCGTAAACAAGAAGCGAATCGGGATCGATACTTCCATCGCGCAGCCCCGCGGTACGACCGGCGGTCTGCTCATCAAGCCTGCGAAGATATTCGTGCTTATACCACAACGGCTCGCGCGGCTCACCTCCCCGTTCGGTGATACGCTCTGCAAGTTGAATCATCTGATAAATGGTCTGCTTACCATTAAGCTGCATGATGTCATCCAGAGCGAGTGCTGCAAGTTCTTCTTCAGATTCCCCTTCTTTGCGAGGCAGCATTTCAACAAACATCGGCACCATCACTTCAGGCCAGCCCTGGCGAATCAGTGAAAGAGTTCCGTCGAAATCGAAAAGGACATGCTTAATGCCGGTACGAGATTCAAAACCGGGCGTGAATTCAACCACGCCATTGAAACGCGAGAGATATTTATCACTGGAGCGTTCCTTTTCAATTCCTGCTTCCTTTTCCATAAAAGCGTAGGCCAGCATATGGAATATTGTCATCTGAGCATCTTCAACTCGCCCGTAATGTCTATCTTCAATAACAAGAACGTGATCGGCAATTTTTTCCAATTGCCCGCGAGCCGCCCCAACCATCGCCACGGTTTGCACACCGTTTTCGTTCGCCCATTCGACCGCTTTGACAAGATTCGGCGAGTTTCCGCTCACACTGGATGCAAGCACGATATCACCTGGTTCTGCAAAATTCATCAGTTGTCGAACAAACACATCGTCGTAACTGTAATCGTTGCCAAGCGCTGTCATCCAGCCGACATTATCTGCGAGTGAAACAACACGAAATCGATCCGGCCAGCAATCGGAAGACCCTTTCCCAAGATCGGTTGCAAAATGAGCCCCGCTGGCTGCATTGCCACCATTTCCTATTACAAAAATTGTTCTCCCGGCAGCACACGCTTCGCGCAGAAGATGAATCAGACGCTCAACCTCATCCAACGGAAGCCCCGAGAGTAAATCTCGTTGCTGAGAAAGATAATCGTTCATCCAGGTTTTGCAGACAGTTTGTACATTCATGGCAGTAAGAAAACAGAGCTGGTTGCACCGGATATTGCACCGTGCAAGCGGAAAGAGGAGGCCAACGAGTAAAGCTGATCAATTGACAGATTTGTTCAGGAACAGCACATTCCCAAAATATCGCAGCCGGTAAGAAAGCAAAATATTGCTCGATCCAATGCTACAAACAGAACCGGTACCTGTCAACGATTTCGTTTTGAGCAACACAGAGCGTAATCTCACGAGCGGGTCGGATTGCTTTAGTCGTCTTGACTGATGGAATTGGTCAAAGGTTACTGTGAATTTTTCGTAACTATTCAGCGTTGGCGTAGGGTCCGCTATTGCGGACCACGATGGGAGGTGGAGCCTCCTATTTCTGCGGTGGTCCGCGGGTAGCGGACCCTACAAACACCCTGAATTTCTGCAATAACCAAACGCTGCTGAATAGTTACAATTTTTCCATAACAAATGGGGAACACTTTGTTCTCTTCAGCCTCAGCATTCAAGAGTTGTCAACGATGGAAACCATTAGAAAAAAACATTTTTCTCTAAAACCTCTCACGGCCATGCTGCCCGATTAATCGATGAACCAGAGCAACTCGTGAATATAAAAATACATCAAGGCGAGACATGACGGCACTTGCTGGAAACCATCCCAGCACGGCTGGTTCATTCTGATAGCCGTAACCAAACTGATATTTT
>WFOZ01000440.1 GCA_015487825.1 Planctomycetaceae bacterium | reverse complement strand
TTTCCACTGATCGCTTTGTTCCATCGACCAGTAAAAAGCAGGGGCATCTTTGAGCACTTTTTGCTGGTAAGTTTCCTCTGCCTGGATTGTCGGACAGAACAACGCAGCGAAAAGAAATGCCAGAAGTAGATTGTAACGAAAATCAGAAATTCGCATCGAATAACTCCACAATAATTACTTGACTTGTACCGATTCAGTGAATTGCCACCAGTCGTAGGGTCCGCTACCCGCGGACCACGATGGAAAGTGGACCCCTTGTTTTGTGCGGTGGTCCGCAATAGCGGACCCTACCTACTCAATTGCTGCGTTACAACGCACCCTGCATTTTATGGTAACCCGCCGATGAAAACGGGATCGACGAAACTGTTGTCATCCATCGCATCCTGAATAAACAATTCTTCCACCTGTTCGCCCGGCAAATAGCCGAGATCGGAAAGGTCAATTCCAACCGCGATCGCGCGAAAACGTAAACGATTGTGGCTCGGTTTTTGTTCGTACCGAATCGTTTGCAGTTCATCGAGCGAGGCGATGTTTTGATGGAATTGATAAAGGTGAAATCGAGCTATCTTTTGTGCTTCGGATGAAAGCATCGTTAAATCGTAAGAGTGAACTGTGTGTGATTTTCGCCCCTGCCCAAAACCCAACGGGCTGACATGAAAAGCGTCTCCTTCGGGAGGATTCGAGAGCGTTTGTAATTCAAAGAAAACAATATCGGGGCCAGGACCATTTTTGACCGGAGTGCGAAAACGAATCGCCAACCCCGGCGTGTTCAACTGATTTTTATCTTCCACGGTTCGCATAACGGGGCTGGCCGTTAATGGTTGTTGACTTCCACCCGGATTGATAATTCCTGTATTTAATGCCGTGTCAGAAAGAACCTGTATTCGTGATTTGCCCAGCGATGTTCCTGCTGCAATATGCCCGTTCGCATTGACTCCCGAATTGGCCTTGAAGTAGGTCAGTTCAACCGGAATGAGTTGCTCGACAGGATATTGAATGACTTCGCCGTCACGTTGCACGGTCACACTTTTCAGGAACTCGACACCGCCACCTTGAGCCGTTGTTGCGTCGTAGGAAACAATACGGTCCTGTAACTGACTGCGATATCCAGCCGAATTATATTCTGTAGGCCTGGCGACAATATTATTTCCATTTTCCAGCCGGCAAGCCTCATGCTCGTTCAGTCGTAACTCGAACGTTGTTGCATCAGGGCTCTCTGTTGAAGATGGCTCACTTTCATGAGGATACCGATAGATATCCGCCATCCCTTCGATAACTTGCACTTCCGTTTCGCTTGCTTCTGAAACATTCACGGAAAATCGTGTGCCTCGATCCACCACGCGCGTAACCGGGGTATCAACGCGAAACCCTTCTGCTCCTTCGGGTGCATGAACCGAACAATGCCCCACATCCAGCGCCAGGCATTCATCTGAAAGGATGCGAAACACAGCCGGGCCTTCAATAATAGCTGATGCACCACGGGGAAATGCTAATTCAACAAGACCGCTGAGCAGCACATATTCCCGCTTTAACGTAATGGTAGATTTTATCGCCGGGGACATCTCTCCCAGAAAGCGAGCATGCGACAAGCTGGCAAACTGCACATTTCCAGCAGGTTGCTTGACGACTTTATCCAGAGTCTCGATACGATGATTTGCCGCGTACCAGACCATGGGCAGCGCAATCACCGAAAGGAACGCCACGATCCAACCGCCCTGGCTGGCAACACGTCGCCAGGCAGACTTACTGTTTTCAACAGGAGCCGCACAAACGCTGTTTTCAGTTATTGAACTTTGCGATTTAACCTGTTGCATCACACCGCGAGAAAAGCTGTCGCTATCTTCGGGTAGCTTCTGCATGACATCGCGCACGAACTGCTCATCGCCGTCAGCCTGATCGGTCGCGAGTAACCCCAGCAGTCGATGTGTTCGATAATAACCAGCCGCCTGCTTGAGTAAAAAATCGTGCGTCGCCAGTAACTCTTGCAGCTCGACAAGACCGGCTTCTTCCAACTCTCCTTCGAGGTAGTCGGTCCATAATTCGCTAAAGCGTTCTTCGGGATTGATAGATGAATTTGTCACGAGACACCTCCCTGTGTCGCAGCAATTCGTTTTTCGATACAGTATTGCAATTTCTGACGTATCTTCCAAAGTTGTTTTTTGATTGCTGCGACAGACCGCCCGCTGCGATTCGCCATTTCTTCCAGCGGAATTTCTTCGCGGTAACGCCAATCGACAAACTGACGCAGGCGATCGCTGAGCGTTTCCAGACACAGCTTGAGCGACTCGGCTCGATCCAGCCACAATTCAGGCGGTTCGTGATCAATGCGTTCAAGTTCCCGCTGCAACAACTGCGGCGCATACCGGGTATGATAATCGGCCACGCGACGTAATCGTGTTGTTTCCGTTTTCAACTGATACCGGGCAACCGTAAACAACCACGCTGCAAAATTGCTGTCCAATTCATACTCATCGAGTCGGGAAAACACTGCCACGAACGCCTGTTGAGCGATCTCATCTACATCTATCCCCGGAGGAGCATGCACCGCCAGCCAGGATCGCAGCGAACGTTCATACCGGCGTACAACCACTTCAAAAGCGTCTCGCTCCCCCTGAAGCACAAGACGCAGGCAATCGTCGGTTGAAATTTGAGAGTATTCTTTTTCCGGCATAACACTGTATATGGCACGGGGACTCATCAGGTTACCCCTGTTTCGGAACGAATGATCATTTTTCATCACTATTCAATAGATTCTATCTGAACAAAACCAGTGTAAAATGTAAAACTGTTCCTGTCGCCAATTTATGTAAAATATGATTGCTCAGTACAACCGGCAAAGCTACCTCGGACAGTTTTCCTATTCGTTACGCTGCTCGGATTTCCTTTTGTGGTTTCTTTCTGAGGCACTTCTACCTCATTGAAAGGAGTACCATATCCCGATCTCAATGAGGTCATGAGCAGTTCTAATAAATCGAAAAAGAAAAAAATGGAAGCTTCTTCCCCGAAAGGCTGGAAGCGGCTGTTGTTCGACCCTCGTGTGATCACGTTGCTGGGGCTACTCTGTTTTCTTCCGTTGCTCGTCAGTCTTGCCGGCAAATTCGGAGGCAGCCTGCTCGAAGAAG
>WFOZ01000439.1 GCA_015487825.1 Planctomycetaceae bacterium | reverse complement strand
TGGCTTTTTCTATTAGCTCGATTCCATCAAAAGCACGCTTTAGTCGGGTGAACTTTAATTTGACTGTCAGATAATTCTGCTGCCCGCTTGACAGAGAATCGAACTTAATGTGAAACTATGTACAAGAAGAGTCGAGCCATCATTACAGCGATTCCACTGAATTTTTTCAGCTCCATGTTTTAGAAGGAACTACAATGCGCAGGCAACGAACAACCCCATGTTCATTATTATTAAGCATGATATTTACAAGTGGACTGTTACTTTCATCTCTCACAAATAGTCCTGCTGTTAATGGGGATGAAAAACCGGAACCAAAGCCAACGCGGTTGATGATTATCAATGCAGACGGAAGCGATTTGCACGAAATTTTTCATTCTGATGATTTTCCCTCTCTGGGCTCTCCTGCTTTTTCGCCTGATGGAAAGCAGATTGCGATGGATGGCTGGAAATCTCAAAATGGTGAAAACTTCAGCAATGCACACATTCTTGTCGTTAACAGCGATGGGACAAATTTTCGAGACCTGGGGGATGGAGCCATGCCGAGTTGGTCGGCTGATGCAAAACAGGTTACGTTTTCCCGCTATCGTCCCCAAAGTGGCGTCTGGAAAATGAACATTGATGGCAGCAATCAGGAATTGATCGAAAACGGTGGCTGGGGAGCCCAGTGGTCGCCTGATGGAAAGCTGATTGCCTTTTCTGATTTCGGTCTCGGAGAGGCAAACCTGAAGATTTACGACATTGAAGACGACACGTTTCGGTATGTATTTGCCTTTAACGAAAGCCCTTATTCACAGTATTTCTGGAATATGTGCTGGTCGCCGGACAGTAAATCACTCTGTTTCAAAGGAAAAACAAAGAAAGGCTCTTTTGAAATTGCGACAGCGAATATAGATCAGGGGATTAAAAGCTGGAAAGTTCACTACAGTGACCTCAAAAAACAACCTGGCGAAGATGTTTCCTGGCATCCCGATGGCAAACAGATTTTGTGCACGCTGCAATCTCCAGAATTTAAATCACGAAAAATTTTCATCTTCAATCCACTGACCGAAGAAAAACCTAAAGTCGTTCCTGGTCAGGATTATGACGAATCGCCAGGCAGTGCCTGCTGGAGTCCTGATGGGAAGAAGTTAATTTTTACGATCAGATAAGGCTTAACTGTTCAATAAGGAGAGAGAAATAAATGAGTTACGCTGAAATGATATTGCCGGAATTTGATCACGAGATGGCAAACACAAGGAAAGTTCTGGAATGTGTGCCGGACGATAAACTGAATTGGCAGGCACACCCAGACATGAACACAATCGGCTGGAATGTGAACCATCTGGTAGAAATCCCAGGCTGGGTCGAAGGGACGCTCACGCAATCTTCCTGGGACGTTGCTCCCGAAGATGGCGAGCCTTACCAGACTCCAACGCTTTCAAGCATGCAGGAACTGCTTGAGTTATTTGACCAAAATGTCGCCTCGGCCCGCAGGGCGATTGAGGATGTAAAAGCTGAAGATCTGAGTGCGATGTGGTCTCTTCTCGAAGCAGGTAAGCCGATATTTACAATGCCACGAGTTGCAATCATTCGCAGCTTTGTGCTTAACCATCTGATTCATCACCGCGCCCATTTATGCGTCTATCTTCGCCTGAACGATATCACAGTCCCCGAAATGTACGGACCATCGTAAAGAATTCCCTGCATGCTGTTTCGGGAAACCCCTATTGATAATGCCAGATTCCGACACACCCGGTCTGCCTCACTTCGATTGAACTTCATCGCAGAATCTCTACAATTCAGGCATGGACAAGGACGCGGGAGACGCTACAAATCATCGATTTGTGGTCAATGAGATTCCCGATCTGGTTCCGTTGGTTGCCCAAACCCCTGAAATGAAGGGGATTCTCACTGCACTTCAGCGGGGAGAGAGCGGTACAATCGATGGTGCCTGGGGTTCTGCGCGCGCTTTGGCAGCCGCCTGCTTTGTAAAAGAGTGCGACGGAACATTGGTCGTTGTCGCACCACGTACCAGCGATCTCGAAGATTTATTCGCTGATCTGACTGCGTTTCTGAAGCAGGAACCGGCCCTGTTCCCCGCAATGGAAGGGACTCCCGAAGAATGGAGCACGGCAGATCCGCCCTTTGGCAGGCGGCTGGAAGTTCTCAAAAAGTTTGCTGCGGGACAGTCCCCCGAAGTCCTGGTCACTTCCATTGAAGCGTTGATGCAGCCGGTGCCAGATACGAATCAACTTCGCGAATATACGCGGCTGTTAAAAGTTGATGATGAACTTGATCTGGAGCAATGGGCCAAGTGGTTGCTGGGACGTGGATTTCAACGAACAACCGCGATTGAATTGCCCGGCGAATTCGCCATCCATGGCGGTATTCTCGACCTATTCCCGACCGATTCGGCATTGCCACTGCGTATTGAACTGTTTGGCGACGAAGTGGAATCAATTCGGACTTTTGATGTCGTCACGCAACGGAAAATTGAAACGCTTTCCGAAGTTCGCTTAACACTTTTTCCGGAAACACTTTCTACTTCGCAGCATAATCAAACAGATACTTCAGCAGTTAAAAAAGAGAAACCAGTTCAGTTTTCGGAGCATCTGGCTTCTTATCTGCCTGAAAAAAGCTGGTTCATACTGGCGGAACTTCAGGAGCTGATGGACGAAGGGAAACTCTATCTCGAACGGCTCGATTCTACGACCGGGCTGTTTCATGTTCGTGGAGCGCTGCAGCGTTGTACGCAATTCCCTTCAGCTTCGGTCTCTGCAATTTCTTCAGGAAGTTTCGAACAAAGTTGCGAGTTGCGAACAGAATCGATTGAACGTTTTTCGCTGGGGCAATCTGAACCGCTGACCGAATTGGAGCTCTCCCTCGCAGCTGATGAACGAGTATTGCTTTGTTGTTTGAATGAGGGAGAACGCTCCCGTATTGCAGAGTTGATTGACGAGCAGCACCTGGAATTGAAATCACGAACTCAGCTTTGCCTGGGGCGTTGTACACACGGATTCCGGCTTGTTAAGCAACGGCTGCTTGTTGTCTCAGATCACGAACTGTACGGCCGGCGGGATGTACGACCAAATCGAAAAAAGAAGACACTGCAATCACGCGCAATCGAAAGTTTTCTGGAGCTGAATGAAGGCGATTTAGTCGTTCATATTTCGCACGGTATCGGGCGGTATCGCTCGATGCAACTGGTTGAAACGGAAGATCGAACAGAAGAACATCTTGTCATTGAATTTGCAGATTCCGTCCGGATTTATGTGCCTGTTTCGCTGATTCATCTGGTTCAAAAATATGTCGGGGCAAGTAAAACATCGCCCCGGCTCGCAAAAATCGGCTCCAATTCCTGGGCGAAAAAGAAGGAAAAAGTTTCTGAAGCAGTCGCGGATATGGCTTCGGATATGATTCAACTGCAAGCTGCCCGAGAAGCGAAAAAAGGGATTACTTATCCCCACGATTCGCATTGGCAGCAGGAGTTTGAAGCCTCTTTCCCGTATGAAGAGACGCCCGATCAGGCAACCGCGATTGATGCGATTCGCGATGATATGCAACGTCCGCGCCCGATGGATCGGTTGATCTGTGGAGATGTCGGTTACGGCAAAACAGAAGTCGCGATGCGCGCTGCTTTTCGGGCGATTGATGCGGGAAAGCAGGTTGCCGTCCTGGTGCCGACAACGGTTTTGGCAGAGCAGCATTTTCGCTCGTTCAGTGCGAGAATTGCAGAGTACCCGTTTGTCATCGAAATGCTTTCCCGTTTCCGTACAAAAAAAGAACAACGAGAAATTCTGGAAGGGCTCAAACAGGGGGCCATCGATCTGGTCATCGGCACGCACCGCATTGTGTCACCTGATATCAAGTTCAAGGATCTTGGCTTACTTATCATCGACGAAGAACAGCGGTTCGGCGTTAAAGCGAAAGAGATGCTTAAACAACTCCGACTCGAAGTCGATATCCTCACGCTTTCGGCAACGCCTATTCCGCGAACGTTGCATATGTCGCTGTTGGGGATTCGGGATATCTCGAACCTGCAAACGCCTCCACGAGGAAGACAGCCGATTGAAACTCGCATTTGTAAATGGGACCCGGAATTAATTCGCCATGCGATTGTGCGGGAATTGAATCGTAACGGTCAAATTTATTTTGTGCATAACCGCGTTTACGATATCGAAGCACTAACGGATGAATTACAACAAATTGTCCCGGAAGCAAGCTTCGGGATTGTGCATGGGCAGATGAATGAACATCAACTTGAACGAGCGATGCTCGACTTTGTCAGTGGCAAGACGGATGTCCTGGTGGCAACCACTATCATTGAAAGTGGGCTTGATATCCCGAACGCAAACACGATTTTCATTCACCAGGCGGGGCGGTACGGACTAGCCGATATGCACCAGCTGCGGGGGCGAGTCGGCAGGTATAAACATCGCGCCTACTGTTATCTACTAATCGAAGAAGGAAAAACACTCTCCACAATTGCAACCAAAAGACTTAAATCGATTGAGGAATACAGCGAACTGGGAGCAGGATTCAAAATTGCGATGCGAGATCTGGAAATTCGCGGAGCAGGCAACATTCTAGGGACTCAGCAAAGCGGACACATTTCACTTGTCGGCTACGAATTATACTGCCACCTGCTCGACAATGCGGTCCGTCAACAGAAAAAGCAACCGCTGCGAGAACACCCGCATGTCAACATCGATTTGCCCATAACTGCTTATCTACCAAGTGATTACATCCCGCCGGGACGCCATAAAATGGAAGTTTATCGCAAACTTTCTGCAATCGGAGAGAGTCGTCAGCTCAGTGATCTGGAAGAGGAATTAAGAGACCGATTTGGAAATCTGCCTGAACCGGTCAAGAAATTAATCCAGCTGAAAGAATTACAAATTGAAGCAAGGCGATTATCGATCAATCAAATTCGTATTGAAGGGAAGTTTTTTGTTCTTTCCGGGACCAATCCACAATTACTGAAAATCCATAACAAGTTGTCATCAGAAGACTTACGACTTGTTGACCCGCACACTATTTACGCACCATTTCCAGAGGGATTGTTTGAGATCACCCCGGAATCTGACGCTATTCTGCTTTCGTTTATGAAATCTGTGTTGCGGTCCGATTACGATACCGCTTATAACCCGCGCCCTTCCTGAATCGTATAGCCGAGATTCATGTTTTGGGTTATAACTCATCCTTTCCAAACGTGATGCTCCCTGCATCACAATCGTAACCTAAGAGAACAGGTATTGCCCGGCTCCTTTCAGACGATTCAATTCTGAAACATATCTTTTCGTGAAAATCAGTTTTCCTATGCTCATGGACCCATTATCGAATTGGAAGATGAACCGGGCAAATGCCTTGCGTGGAAGCAATCCATGTTTCGGTTTTCTGTTCGGTGCATTTCTTCTCTGTTCGATGCTGCTCTTGAGCGGATGTCAGCAGGTGAAAGAGCAGTTTGGACGGGTGCGACCCAATAACCCGGTTGTGGGACCTGCTCCACCACGCTTGTCGGTTGAAGAAAATTCAAAAGACGCACTCGGTTACGCACAAATCAGTAAAGACGCAACTGTTGCCAGCGGTGTGTTGCTTGCTTCCCATGATGCCAGTGGAGAACTGAAGCAGATTCCTGATGCACAAATTGTCGCGATGGTAAATGGCGATCCTATTTTGGCGGGTGATATTTTCGGCCCCTACACAAAGCAGATGGAGATGATGAGAAAGCAGCTTCCAGCCGAGCAGTTCGCACTGGCTCAACGGGAATTGCTTAAACGTGATCTGCCGGATTCTATTGAACGAACACTGTTGGCTCATGCGTTGAAAACAACATTGAAGCAGGAGCAGATTGACCAACTCGACACAATTCTGGATAACGCCTTTAAGGAGCATGTTGCCCGCCTGCTGGTAAAGACAAAAACAGCCAGCGCCCGGGAACTGGATCTTAAACTACAGGCGGATGGGACTTCATTGGAACAGTTGAGAAAAACGTTTGGCGCCCAGCAACTGGCGATGCAGTATCTCTCGACCGAATCGGAAGTTCACGTGCAGCTTGGGCGAGTCGATCTGTTGAAGTTCTACAATGAAAACATTGAAAAATACACACATCCCGCCCAGGTGGAATGGCAGGAGATTCGGGTTTCGTTTGATCAGAACAATGGTCGCAGCGGTGCAATTGAAAAGCTGAATCAGGCGGTCTCAGAATTACAGCAGGGGAAAGACTTTGCTGAAGTTGCCCGTGAATATTCAGACGGAGCCACTGCCAGCAACGGCGGAACATGGGAATGGACCAGGCAGGGAAGTCTGGCTGATAAGAAAATTGAACAGATGCTCTTTAAGATGAAAAAAGGGCAGGTTTCCCAGGTGATCGAATCTCCCGGATATTTCCAGATCCTCAAAATCACAGATCGGAAAGATGCCAAGGTAACACCTTTTGAACAGGTGCAGCAGAACATCCAGGGTGAAATTTACAAATTGAAGAAGAAAAAGAAAACAGCTCAGGTTATTGAAAAACTTAAGGCAAGTGCCGACATCGAAACTATTTTTGATAATGATCCTGAAATTAAAGCAGCGATGCGTGATTTCGGAAAGTTTAATAAATAACACCTGCTGGCCAGTGTCTCGAACAAGCAGAGTCTGGCCTGTGGGTTAAATAGAGAACAGATTTTTAATTTTGTTGAAGTTTGTCGATTAGACTTCAGTTCAATATAGAATAATACCGATTTTGACTATGGAAAGATATTTTCTTCCGTTAAAACCTACCAGAGTTGATCATCACGCCTAACCGGCAAATCCTATCGATCGCCTCAAAAAACCTTTCTGATACTTGTTAAGTCCCTGTCTACGGGACCTATGTAAAATATACACGAAGCGACTCAAAACGTCATATTTTTTTCAAGTCTTGACGTCCGAGAGTCACATCGGGTAAATCCCCTCAGAGTTTTCAATCAAATCACTTCCTGTTGTATTTCGCACAAAAGGCACCTGAAAACGCCTGCCGTGTGGAACAGACATTTCCCCTTACTGTTTAATGCAGAATGGATTTTCAGATCCGTGCAGCAGAACCATTCTGGTTTTGCGTCTGCGTTCGACTCCCCACACTTTCTCTTCGTAAGAAGATCATCATGAAATCGAATACTGAGAATTCGACCGGCCTGAAGGAGGATAGTAAATTGACCAAGGTCATTGGACTTATGGCGTGTGTCGCGGTGGCAACAGCATCATTATGGCTGTTCAATTTTAGCCAGGCACAGGACCAAACACTTCCCGAGGTAACTCCTTGGGCAGATCAATCTTCCGTACAGAACCAGCTGGAGCCAGGCGGTAAAATGCCCGATCCTTTTGCCGGTACTCCGAGCGGGTTTCAGCCAACTGGTTCTGACAGCAATGCCGGAAATCAGTCGGTTGTCAGACAGCGAGTTCAAAATGAACTCCTGCTGGCATTGAAAGCCAAAAAGGAGGGTAAGGACGACGAAGCTCGCCGACGTGCCACTGCGGCCCGAGAGCTGGCTCGCCGATTCAAAATCGTCTTCTCTGATCCTGACAGCGAACTGATTGCCGAACTGGTTGCTCCGCGCAAACAGATGGCTCCGGAAAATCAGCAGGACAAAGCACAATACGCTCAGTATCTGGTGCGAACTGCACGAGAACTGCTGAAAAAAGGAGATGCCAAATCGGCTCTCGAGAAAGCTTCGCAAGCTAAAAATCTGAATGTTGCATTTGGTCCGTTTGATGATCGTCCAGAGCATGTCCTGAAAGATATTGCCCGACTGCAAACGACAGACCAGCAACAGCTGCCGACAGGATTTGATTCCGGTCCGTTTGCTCAGAAGCAACCGGTCTCAACTCCAGCCACTTCGGTAGCAACAAACACCGCAGCTC
>WFOZ01000438.1 GCA_015487825.1 Planctomycetaceae bacterium | reverse complement strand
TCACTCACATGGCGCATTCATCTTGTGCCTGGCGGCACCCAACCACTAAAAGTGGTCGGGCTACCCTGATTGCCATTAAACGAATAATTGTCTCTTCTTTCGTGGTTTTAATCCCTGTTTGGTTCCGGCTACGCCGGGTTAGGGCTACTCTGAAAAGACTTACTTTCCTGTAAGACGGCTTTCCAAAGCCGTCTGTGAAGATGACCTGCAGGATAGACGGTTTTGGAAAACCGTCTTACGAGTCACTCTTTTTCGGCAAGCCTGGCGTGGTCTGTTTTCTACGCGAGTTATAATTCAGGTTCCGGCAGGGTAACTCGAAAGGTACTGCCTTTCCCCAAGGTACTTTCAACCTCGATGGATCCACCATGAGAGAGAACAATGTGCTTGACAATAGAAAGCCCCAGACCGGTCCCTCCCGACTCGCGGGAACGTGCTTTATCGACCTGATAAAAACGTTCGAAGATACGCTGCTGGTCCTGAGTCGCGATACCAATTCCCGTATCTGTAATTTCGATAACCGCTTTATAGTCCCGCTCAAAAAGGAACGTCTTAATCAGACCTCCCTTCTGCGAATACTTCAATGCGTTATCTAACAGGTTATTGACAACTTCGCTCAGTTCCTGTTTATTCCCCAGTATCTGGACGGCATGATCAGGCAGATCAAATTCCATACCCACACTTTTTTTCTCGCCCAGCGGAGAAAGTAAAACTTCAGCAGAGCGAATACACTCTCGCAAATCGAGAGGAATATGCACGTTCTTTTCGCTTTTCGATTCGATACGTGACAGCGTGAGTAAATCGTTAATGATGGAAGAAAGACGCAAAGACTGATTTCGCACACGATTCAGAAATTCGCTCTGCATCTCCGGGGAAAGAGTCTCGTCATCGATCATTGTTTCGACGATCATACGAATTGCGGTAACAGGTGTTTTCAATTCATGAGAAGCATTAGCAACAAAATCGCGGCGAATCGCTTCAAGCTGATACAGTTTTGTCACATCGTACAGGACCACCACAGCACCAACCAGTTTTCCATTTCCATCGTGCAGTGCAGAGGCATGCATTTCGATGAATCGTTTGGTGGAGGCAATTGTCAGTTCTAATTTTCGTTGAAAATCAGTCTCATTCGTAATTGCATCCTCAAGAATTTCACTTATTTCCCGGATTCGCACCACTTCCCAGATTGGTCTTTCCAATGTTTTGTGCGGCGTTACCTGCAACAATTTGCCAGCGGCCTCATTCATGTGCAGAACACGTTCATCCCGATTAACCGCAACGACTCCCTCTACCATTCCGCTGAGAATGACAGAAAGTTTATTGCGGTCGGTTGTCAGCATTTCCATGCGAGACTGGCTGTACTCTGTGAGTTGATTAAAGGCTTTTGCCAGCTTTCCCAATTCATCGGTTCGCGTCGTGGAGAGTTTTTCACCAGGCTCCCCCTGCGCCGCCTTCTCTACGACTGATGTCATCACGATTAACGGTTTAACAATATGATGCGATAACACCAGGCCAATCAGCAACGCAACGAGTGTCGTCATTCCCGTTGTTACAAAAACAATCCAGCGCAACTCACCCAGTCGCTGATCAACGACAGTTAAAGGAAGCGATGTGCGCACATACCCGATTATCTGCCCGTTACTTACTACCGAACTCGCCAGATACATTCGATACCTGCTGGTGGTGCGACTGAACCGCGTGGCTGTACCAATTCCCCCGGACTTCGCCTCAAGGATTTCAGGACGTTTGGCGTGATTATCCATTATTTCAGGATTTTTATCAGAATCAGCGATGACAACTCCATCAGCTCGAATCACTGTCAGGCGGGTTCCTATCTCGCGACCTGTAAACAAAACCTGTTTCTGTAGCTTCACATCCTTTTCTTTGTTTTCAAGGAGCGTAGAAAAGGCAACTTCTTTCAACAGCAAAGCATTGGCATACAAAGAATTCCGAATGCTCTGAAGCGTATTCTGTTCAATATTCCGGGCAATCAGGCTGCCCATTCCCAAAGAGGAAAGAATAATTAAAGCTGAAAAGCCGGCATACAGCTTCCAAAGAAAAGGGGAATGCAATATGGAAGGCTGGCGGGAAACGATGTCCTGATCGCTTTGTTCTGTATTACTAACGGTTAATTCCTTTGCGGCTTTCGCAAGTTTCAACGATTTCATTAAGAAGGTGTGCAGAGCAGAACAACCGGGCCAGGTTATTCAACATCACCTCGAAAACGATATCCAACGCCGCGCACTGTTTCAATCATCCCACGATAAGTTCCCATTTTTTTTCGCAGCGACTGAATATGTACATCGATATTTCTTTCAAATACAAAAGCATCTTCACCAATGACGCTACTTAAAAGATGACTGCGAGAAAAGACACGCCCCGAACGAGCGGCCATGAAATGCAGAAGTTTGAATTCAGTCGCTGTAAAGATTACCGGTTTGCCCGAAATTAAAACTTCGTGTCGATCAGCATCAATCACCACATCCTTAAAAACGATCCGATCCGAAACCACCTGATTTTCCCTGCTTTGGCCACGTCTCAAAACTGCTTTTATTCTCGCCAGCAACTCTTTTGGACTGAACGGTTTGGTTAAATAATCATCAGCCCCCAATCCCAACCCCAATATAATATCGCTTTCCTCTCCTTTGGCTGTCACCATAATAATCGGGATCTGGGAAGTTTTCTCATCATTTTTTATCACCTTGCAAACTTCAAGTCCGTCAAGTTTGGGAATCATTAAATCCAGAAGGACCAACTCGGGTAAAATCTCGCGAACCAGCTGAATAGCTTCCTCTCCATCAGAAGCCGTTCTAACTTCAAAACCCTCCCGTTCCAGATTGTGTGCGATCAATTCCCGAATATCAGTCTCATCTTCTACGACTACGATTTTATGCTTTTTCATTTTTCTCAATTCAATATTACGTAATGAGAGAAAGGACCTGCTACGACCGAATAAACTCAGGCAATCTAATCGTCAAATATAAGGATTATGTTAAGAAGCAAG
>WFOZ01000437.1 GCA_015487825.1 Planctomycetaceae bacterium | reverse complement strand
CTTCCAGATACTGCTGACGAACGTCTTGCTTGCGAAGATCATTTTCCTCGCCCGGCTTTCCAAAACTGATTTCAACACCATCTAAACCAATTTGCGAGGCAAGTTCGAACGCAGACAGATCGCTCCGCTTCCCTAACGACCAGTCACAGGCAGAGAGTCGGAACTTTGGTTTATGTTTATGGGAATCTGCACAAAAAACCGGAGTATTTGGCAAGAGCGAAAATGCCGCAGCCGTCGCCCCCATGGAAAGCAGTTCCCGACGTCGAATTTCATGGTTCATGGAATGATTCCTCAATCGTAGGGTCCGCTACCCGCGGACCACGTTTGGCGTTGAAGCACCTCATTTCGGTCCGCAATAGCGGACCCTACGATTTTCTCAAAATGCTTTTGAAATTCCCGGCAAGGCACAATTGTAGATACCATCTTCATTTGGTTTTGAAAGCGGCTCTGCATCCCAGGAAATTTTGGATGGTGCGAGGCTGAACTTCGAATTGATCGCCTTGTCCCATGTGACCAGTTTACCGGAGTAACTTGCCATGCGTCCCAAAATTGCGGTCATTGTGCTTGAGGCTCCGTAATCTGCCTCGTTGTACGATCTTCCTGCAATTAACGCGTTAAACAGATCGTCATGTTCTACCTGATGTCCATCAGGGCCACGCTTGCGTCGCTGCGGTTTTTGCCCTTTCAATTCCAGTTCGGTCATGTGATGCCCAATCAGATGAGCGACTCCTTTGGTGCCATGCGCATGTTGAGAAAAACTGTTCCAGCATCCGGGAATGTGCCGACATTCGCTGAACATTTTTGTTCCGTCTGCATAGGTAAACTGGATGGAATGATGATCGAAAATTTCACCATATTCCTTCCCGATACGAACCTGCCTGCCTCCCGTTCCCTGGGCTTCTACCGGGTGTCCTTTCATAATCCAGTTGCAGATATCCAGATCGTGTACGTGCTGTTCAACAATATGATCCCCGGAGAGCCATGTGAAGTAGTACCAGTTGTTGATCTGATGTTCCATTTCGGTTTGACCGGGCTTGCGTGGTCTGTTCCAGACGCCGGACGAATCGAAATATGCACGCAGAAACTGAATCTCACCAACGACACCGTCCTGAACCTGCTTCACCATTTCCTTGTAGGTTGCTTCGTGTCGCATGTGGTGTCCGACAGCAACAAGTAACCCTTTTTCTTTGGCGATTTTGTTTGTTTCTAAAATGTGTCGCACACCCGGGCCGTCTGTTGCCACCGGCTTTTCCATAAAAACGTGCTTGCCCGCAGCGACCGCTGCTTCAAACATCGCAGGGCGAAATCCGGGAGGAGTGCATAACAAGACCATGTCAACGCCGCAGTCAATCGCTTTTTGGTAAGCATCCAGACCGACAAACTGTCGTTCTTTGGGAACATCCATTCGTTCTGCGACCGGTTGTTTAAGAAGTGATTTCAAACTTCCTTGAAGTCTCTCTTCAAAGGCATCTGCCATCGCAACCAGTTTGACATTCACTTTGGCAGTTGTACTGAGAGCCTGCACTGCCGCCCCGGTGCCGCGTCCTCCACAACCGATCAACGCAATTTTGACTTCATCACTTCCTGCAGCATAAGCACCGCTGGTAATTCCGAGTGTCCCGGCAACTGCCGCAACAGAAGATGCCTTCATGAAATTTCTGCGAGAGTTGGTTTCAGACGAAATACCTGTTAAGCGTTCGGACATCAATCTGTTCCTTTTTCTGTAACTGTAACCAAAACTAACTTTGGAAAAATAACGCTACCCGTTGAAAATGTTTCCGGTTTTACGAGAACGTTAATACATCATACAACTCACCTGCCTGTTGTTAACTTGTATAGCGTTAAAGTATATCTACATTGTCTTATATTAACAAGCACTTAAAGCTAATTACGCGAAAAGGCAGATGGGCATGGCCTGTCTGAAAAGGAGAATATTATCCAGGAGGATATTGGCTCAGCCACAACGCTGAATTCCAATAACAGACGACTCAACAAATAATTGCATTTCAAAATGGAATCTATTAGAAGGTGTTTCAAGCTTTAGCCGATGCCTGTGTTGCGGGGCAGGATTTAATGAGAAGAAATCCTGTCGAATGCTGAAATTGTGGCGAACAGAATCTTACTCCACGAGGTTTGGACTGCTGACAGGAAATAATTTTGCAATAGAGGCCTGATAGAAAAAGTAAGTTCCAGTCGGAAACGGCTAATAATCTGGTATCATGATGGCGGCGTCGGAGAAGCAGGATATGAGGCATTTGGAGGAGAGAAGTATCATTTCAAATCAGCAGTCAAATAGTCCACTTTATGGTCACGCAGTGCACTCAGTTGTATTGCTGTTAACCCTGGCTTCATTAATTCTAATTCCTCAGGTTGCAGATGCTCAGTTGAAATCTCAGCATCGCCGTGAGCTCTCTGCACTTCGCAAAGAAGTTTCCAAAGCCTCGTCACTGCTTCGTCGCAAGAAAACCGATGAAGCAAAAGAGCTGATCGAAAAAGCTGAGGAAAAACTGAAGTCGATCATGGAAGATGCAGGGGTTGATGAGAAAGACAGGGCGATTGCAGGAATGCTCAAAGCGATTTCGATTCAAAAAACTCTTCTTGCACGCAAACTGAATCCCGGAGCCGGTAAGGGGAACAACGGAATCAGTTTCAGCAAGCAGGTTGCTCCAATACTGACAGCAAACTGTCTGGGGTGTCACGACGACACGGCTCGGGGCCGGTTAAGGCTTGATACATTTGCCGGATGGCGACAGGGGGGAATGACAGGACCGTTATTGGTGCCGGGCAATGCGCAGCGTTCGTTACTGATGGCGAAGCTTGTCTTGCCCGGACAGCAGAGAATGCCCAGAGGAAGAGCGCCACTGGGACAGAATGATCTGAAAACAATTGCAGAGTGGATCAACCAGGGG
>WFOZ01000436.1 GCA_015487825.1 Planctomycetaceae bacterium | reverse complement strand
GAGACAGGTCTTTCTTTATATCAGAAGAAAACCCTGGAACTGGAGAGGAAGCTGGGATTAGTTGATCTGCTTGCCTCTTCGTTTATGCCGCCGCTGTTTGATCCGGATTCTGAGAAAGCCGAATCTGAAAGCCTGAAAGCTCTCTCAATAGTTATCCCGCTTGACCGTAGAAATCCCCCTCTGTTAATTCCACCTGTGGAAGAAACGTCAAAGGGACTCAAGGGACCTCTGAAGCGGGATGAATGGGAGACCTTTTCCAAGGCTGCTATTTTTGATCTGATTATTCCTGCGAGAATCGGGGGAAAGAAGAATCCCTTCTCGCAAAAGTTCATGGAAATAATAAACACTTATGCCGATCAGGAGCCGGCAGCATTTGCCAAAGCGGTTACTCAATACCAGAGTCTATTGGACAATAATAAAATTGAAGATGTCGACGTGGACAAACTTGCCTTCGAAACAAAGTTCAATAACTTCTCACCACTGTTCTGGCCTGCATTCCTGTATCTGTTTGCATTCGTCCTGGCGGTATTCGGCTGGTTGCTTCCTTCTGTGATGAATATATTCAACCGCAGCGCGTTGGTGTTGATACTATTGACATTCTGCGTACATAGTTGGGCCTTGTGGGCAAGGATTGAAATATCCGGGCGACCTCCGGTGACGAACCTGTATTCCTCGGCTGTCTTCATTGGCTGGGCCGGCGTGTTGTGCGGTGTATTCCTGGAACTGATCTTTAAGCGAGGAATTGGAATTGTCCTGGCAACAGTAGCCGGGTTTGCTTCACTCTGGATTGCTCATGGTCTGGCCGGAGATGGGGATACTTTTGTTGTTCTGCAAGCCGTTCTTGATACACAATTCTGGCTCAGCACACATGTAGTTTGTATCACGCTGGGTTATGCTGCAACGTTTATCGCTGGAATATTGGGTTTGATTTACATCAGTATGAAAAATCCGATTGCGTTAATCGCAGTTGTAGTATCCGTTGTTGCAGCGGTCGGCTTGCAAAGAATTGATCAGGTTCTCGATGCGTTACGGTTTATGATCCCCTTACTGGCTGTCGCGGTCCCACTTTTACTCTCCCTGTTTATCCCAGGAACGACTCTGGTTCAGATGCCTCAGGCTACCGAAAAAGCATTTGAAAGGATGATCTACGGCACTCTTTGCTTTGCATTATGGTTCAGTTTTGTCGGGACGGTATTGGGTGGATTATGGGCCGATGATTCCTGGGGACGTTTCTGGGGATGGGATCCAAAAGAAAACGGAGCACTTATTATCGTACTTTGGGTGGCGCTGGTTCTGCATGCCCGCTGGGATAAAATGGTCAAAACTCGCGGGCTGGCGCTGCTGGCTGTGGGAGGAAACATCACCACCGCCTGGAGTTGGTTCGGTGTTAACGAACTTGGTGTTGGACTGCACGCCTACGGATTTACCGAAGGAGTCCTGTTCTACCTGTCGCTGTTTGTCATGAGCCAACTGGCAATGATTGCCATTGGACTATGGGGAACTGCAGAAAAACTGCCTGCGGAGCATCTGTAAGCGTTCAGCCTTATCGCCTGATTGGCATCTCAAAATTTTCTTCTGAAATCACTTCCTGTTGCGAAGTTGTTTCGGAAGATCGCCGAGAGCGTTTGCTCCAGTTCGATGTTGACCAGGTCGACCAGTTTTCAGTGACACTCAGTGAGACGTCTTGAAAAACAGTTGTCAGCAATTCCGCAGTAATATCCTTGTTGGGTATTGTTTTACTCAACAGGAATCGCCCTGTCTGTTTACTGTAGGCAAATTGCAGTCCCTGCCCCATCTCTTCGTTACGGGAAAGCATCTCCAGAAGCGGTGAACCGGGTATCACGCCGGCCGGAAGCGGATCGAGCCAGGCAATCACATACACGCGAGAACCTTCATCACGAAGCATCGCCGAAAGAGACAGTTCAATTTCCTGTCCGTCTAATTCAGCACGAAACTGGAAATCATACCGAACCTGAGCGTGATAAGGTTCCAGCCCCATCTTCTCAAGCATGTCCCCCAATTGCTCGAAATCAAGAGCATTTAAGGTCACCGATGCCTGCTTTATATTTTCCTTACCAGCGACGGGAAATGAATACTTTTTTTCGCCTGAGCTCGGCTTCGACTGCTTCGATGCAGAATAAGCCGGGAAACCGAAAGACTTTTCTTCAGGATCACTTAGCTCATTTTCTTCGGGAGAATATGCGGGAAATCCTCCTGATTGTGCAAAGGCATCCGGAATTGCACCAGTTAACAAAGCTGCTACAAGGACCGACAGGCTGATTGTTTTAATCAATTGCATAACAGGCACTCCATTGCCCGGTTTCCCTCATTTGAACGCCTGCGCCAGACGTTTTGCCTCATTCTCGTACTTTCATCCCCTTACACATTTTGCAAGGAGATTTAGAACCGCCGGATCCATTCGCTGAACCCGGGGCAGCGTCTTTACCTGTCAAACAGTGCATCGAGACAAATCTGTGACCAGGTTTCAAACTGATCTCGCTCGGCTAAAAGTTCTTCAGGTGACGAGAACCCCGCTTCTAGCATCGACGCTTCTTTAGGAGAAACTTTGGCTTGATCCAATTCAAACAAGTGCACAATACCCAAATGAACCTTACCAACCTCAGATTCATCATCGTTTAACATACCTACGCATTTATCCCGATGCCCCCCAGTTATCAAAACTTCCTCATCAATCTCCCGCTGCATACCTTCCAGGTAGGCGTGATTTTCACCTTCCTTGTCGAGTGTGCATATGTGACCGCCAACGCCGATTGAGCGTTTGCTGTGCAATCGAGACTCCCCCTGGGCCGTCCCGCGGCGGTAGTTGAAAATATTTCCATTGTGAACAAATATGCAATAAGGGATTAACTGCTTGTAACTGGGATCTTCTTCCATTTCGTCGCGAGGCCGATAAGAAGTGTGCATTGGATCGAGCAGCGTTTTCATATAGGGTTCGATCTCACTGCGAAATCCCTGGAAATGCCCGATTTCGTGAAAGAGAAGAGTTGGGACAACAAGAACCTGTTCGACTGCAGTCTGTTCAGTCATGGGAATCCTTTCAAAGATGCTGATTGATTTGAAAATAATGGCCTCACTGGAGTCGAACTATACCAACTTCAAGACTATTATTCGAATCAACCGGCAAGTTGGGCTTTCCAGTCTGACAAAAGAGGTTTTCCGTAGGGCGCATCGTGACGCACCTTGTAACAGGCATGCCTCATTTGGTGCGTTGCAACGTACCAAATGAGGATTTTATTGAATAAGACACCCAAACATGCAACCATATAAAATTGTTATTGGACTGGAAGTCCACACGCAACTTCTTACAAAAACAAAACTGTTCAGCGGTTGTGTGAACCGTTTCAATCCCGATGCTCCGAATACACAAACCGACCCGGTAACTATCGGCATGCCGGGGACACTGCCGGTGATGAATCGCAAAGCGTTCCTGCTTTCTCTACGAACCGCGATGGCACTTAACTGTCAAATTGCCAGACAGACCAAATGGGATCGCAAACAATATTTTTATCCCGATCTGCCCAAAGGTTATCAGATCAGTCAGTTCGATTTACCGTTCAGTCACGATGGTTATCTCGAAATTGATACCGACCTGTCTGATGAAATTAAACGGGTCCGGATCAACCGGGCACATCTGGAAGAAGACGCCGGCAAGAACATGCACGATGAATCGGGACGAGGGGGTGACAGCCTGGTCGATTTGAATCGTGCGGGAACGCCGTTGCTCGAAATTGTTTCGGAACCCGATTTGAATTCCGCTTACGAAGCACGACGGTATCTGGAAGAAATGCGGTTACTGCTGACGTACATCGGTGTTTCCGACTGTAACATGCAGGAAGGCTCTCTTCGATGTGATGCGAATGTCAATCTGCACATTACCAATGATGCCGGCGAGACCATTGCAACGCCGATTGTTGAAATTAAAAATATGAACAGCATTCGTGGCGTGGAAGCTGCAATCGCGTACGAAGCAAAACGGCAGTACAAACATTGGCAGAAAACGGGAGAAAGAATTGAAAACACTCCCAAACAAACACGAGGCTGGGACGCCGATAAAGGAACCACGTTTGCCCAGCGAGGCAAAGAAGAAGCTTCCGATTATCGGTATTTTCCCGATCCCGATCTGGTACCGGTGACGGTCAGCGAAGAACTGATTGCAGAAATCCATTCACAATTACCGGAATTCCCTCAGGCAAAAACAATCCGCTTCCAAAAAGAACATCAGCTTTCTGCGTACGATTCCAGTGTAATTATTGAACAGGGACGCTTGTTTGCTGATTACTTTGAAACTCTCGCCCAAACATGTGGTGACTCCAAACTGGCCGCCAACTGGCTCACGCAGGAAGTGTTACGCGAACTTAACGAACGTGATCTTTCCATTGATCAATTCTTCATTACAGCTTCAGTTCTGGGAACGATTCTGAAACGAATTGTTGATGAAGTGATCGCCAACAAAGGGGCTCGGGAGATCTTCACTCATTTGTGTGAAACACCTGATTCAATTGCTGTTGAAGCGGATATTGACCGGCTCATCGAAGAAAAAGGGTTGCAACTGGTGACCGATACCGGAGCACTGGAAGGAATTATCGATGCGGTGATTGATCGCAATGAAAAAGTTGTTGCAGATGTCAAAGGAGGCAAGCAACAGGCAGTTGGGCCGCTGATTGGACAGGTTATGAAAGAGTTAAAGGGAGCAGACCCGAAAACTGTAAGATCGATGTTGATCGAGAGAATTCTTGCGAGGTAAACGGTGTTTTCTCCAGAAGCAAGAAAAAAATGACGCATTTAGGATATTTTTGAACTAAGGCATCATTTTTCGATCTATAGTTGACGCCCGAGTGGCATATATCGCTACAATGTCCTCACGCGGCACGGAGATCGCATAAGCTCGGTTTGTAATGGGTCATCAGTTCATTACAAACACTGCGGGGATACCCCGTGGCCGAATCATTGTAGACATTGCACGTTGAATGGAAACCTGCTTGTGACTTTCCAAGCAGATTCCCATTCGCGACAGGATCGGTTATACGTTTGCCGTGCCGCGTTTTTAAGATATACACAGAATAGATTCCCAATTACTGATCAATATGAATCGCTTGCTGACTACACTTTGGGAATGGATTTTCGGACCAGGACCATCATCCGCTTTTGATGATGGTTTCGATAAACAGACAGCATCAGAAAACAGAGCTGTTGCTTCCGATAAGAAGAAAAAAAAGAAGGACTTCCCAAAACCGAAACTGACTCCGTTTCGGTATCGAGCCCGGAAGAAAAGAATAACTCGCAGTGTTCTTGTTTCGGAACGTCCCTATCGTCTGGCGATGCCTTATGTTGCCTCCTCGGGAGATTACCTCGATCTTACGACCGACTATTCTCCCGAAAAACTGAATCAGCAGGAACTACCATTATTAAAGACGCCTGAAGATCTTGCCAACTGGCTGCAAAAGCCGCTGGGGACGGTTGCCTGGTTGACAGACTACTTCAACGAAGCGCGGCGGCCGATTGATGTTCGTAAAGCTCACTATCGATATACCTGGAAGCAGAAAAGAGCAGGCGGATATCGACTTATTGAAGCACCGCTGCCGATGATGAAGGAAGTCCAGGAACAGATTCTCG
>WFOZ01000435.1 GCA_015487825.1 Planctomycetaceae bacterium | reverse complement strand
ACACGCTCAAGCTTCTGAAAGACTGGCACATTGATAAGCTGAACCGCTGGCTCGTTGTTTGCAAATTCGATCAGGCAAACACTCTTTTGCTGTTTTGCCTCTCCAAAGCCCATGGGTATAGGAGAGCCGCTGTAGCGCATCACCTCAGAACCGCTCACCTTCTGCGGGACATGGAGATGACCAAGCGCAAGATAGTCCAGGTTTTCAGGAAAGATTCCAGCAGTAACATGAGCCAGCGAGCCTATATACAGTTCCCGCACACCGTCGTCGTCAGTGGTTTGCCCCCCGGCTGCAAAAAGGTGCCCCATGGCAATGATCGGTATTTCTGCCCCAAATTCCAAGCGCTTCTGTTCTGCCAAAGCCGCCACATCGGCATAGTGACCACGAATGCCATCAATCAGCTTGCGCTCCTTCTCCTCAACACTTTCTCCGGCTTCAGCCACACGGATATCCCTGTCCCGTAGGTAGGGAACGGCACAGACGATCAGTTCTGGAGAGTGGTCATCATTACGAAGAACAAGCACCTCATCTTCCTGGTTTTCAGGCACCAAGCCGATCACATGAACATCGAGTGCTTTGAGTAACTCCTTGGGCGCATTGAGAAACGAGGGGGAATCATGGTTTCCTGCAATCACCACAACATGACGACAGGAAGAGGCCGCAACACGGCACAAAAAGCGGTAATAGAGTTCCTGGGCACGGTTACTTGGGGCGCTGGTGTCGAAAACATCGCCCGCTACCAGCAGAGCATCGACA
This sequence comes from Planctomycetaceae bacterium, assembly GCA_015487825.1. Classification (GTDB taxonomy): domain Bacteria; phylum Planctomycetota; class Planctomycetia; order Planctomycetales; family Planctomycetaceae; genus Rubinisphaera. Next base: position 6,030 of record WFOZ01000435.1, on the reverse strand, counting down.
TCGTTCTTCTGAATTGTCCCCGCCAGCCAGGTCAGAAACGCCTCAAACTCCTCATAACGCTTTCTGCCGTATAGAGTCCGACCTATATGCCAGTCAGAGGTATGGAGGAGTTTCATGCTTTATCAACCTTCCCTTACGCGGACAATCATGAAAAAACATCCTCCATTGATTTGCAGTGGGCCGCATCTAAGTGAGCCATAAGAGACAGCAAATCAGACAAAACTGCCGGCGACTCGCTCAAGATGGAAAGGTCATTGCCTGGTTGATCCTCAACGTATCGATTGTGAGAGAGGGTGTTAGTGAACCTTAATATGCGTGCCTTCTTCGCCTCATCGAAAGCAATATCCTGTATTCTTTTATCAAGTGATACCGAGCTGTTGTATTGAGGTTGTTTAAAAGAAAGAAAACTTTCGAGAAGCCTTCTTGCTATGTTCGGCATCTGATAAAAATCAGAGAGACTACCGGCTCCTCCATTTGCACATTTATAAACAATTGAGTATAGATATTGATATTCGGATTCATAATTTTGAAGGAGAGAATCCAAAGGCCTGATAGTTGAAAATCTTCCCTTGCTATCAGATTGCGCTTCAAGCATGTAGAAAGAACGCTCCCTTTTTTTATGGTATGAAAACCACTTCTTAACCTGCTGGAAAAAAGTAAAATTGTGTGTCAGAACAAATAGCTGCCCTGCATCCTTTGTGCTTTCTTTCATAAAACCGTATGCATGGTAAATTGAGTTAGAATCCAGGCTTGATATGGGGTCATCTATGACCACAGCCCCATCATGCAAAGAAAACGATTTATCTCCGAGTGATTTCAGGAAATACAGAAATGCAATAGCAGTCTTTTCACCCTCGCTCAAGTTCTCCGCTACAGTTCCATTGCGAGTAATTTGGTAACCAGTCCCCTTGACTTCAAAGGTCAACTCATTTCTTCCAAGATAGGAACAAATGTCTGCATTGAGTTCATCAGCTGGCCTACGATGCTCTTCGATATCTTTTTCAATTTCACGAATCTTCGATGTCAATTCAGTTGTTTCGTTCGAGATTTCTTGTATCTCGTTGCTCAAAACATCAATTCCATTCTTTTTTTGGATATATTCAATCAAGCAATCTGCAACCAGAGATTCTTCAATAGCAGAACGAGCTTCGCTTATTGCAGACTGAAAGTTATCCGTCTCGCTGTTGTGTCTGGTGATTATTGAATTCAGCTCTGAGAAAATATCTGCGCTTCCAATAACAACTTCAAATTTCTTGGCAATCGTCTGAAATGGTGCTTTTGTCTTTTCATCTAGGATTTGAAGAAGTCCTTGGAGGTAGGATTTAACGCGGGCTAATTCTTTTGAAAGTTCTGCTACTTTGGCGTCATATTCACTTAGCAAATGGTCATACAGGCCAAGTCTGTTTGGAGGTGTGCATAATTTTAGGGTGTCTATTGCAGATTGAACAGCACCAGAAAGGCTCTCTATCTCTGCAATAAAGTCGTTATACCTGTCGTTGAAATGTGATTCGAGTTCCTGCAAACGACCATCGGGTAAAGTTTGCCCGCAAAAAAGGCAGTCAGCGGAATTATCTTTCTTGTGCTTTGCAAGCCCGATTTTAACCCATCCTGATAACTCTTGATCATCCTTCAGGGCATCAATAACACTTGAGATTACAGTCTTTCCAAGCACTGCTGTGACTTGATCAGTTAACTGCTGCGTATTGGGGTATATGTATTTAAGAGGATCCAATTTTTCTTTCGGCGATGCTTCTTTTTTCTTCTTCAGTAAGTCGAGGTTTTCAGCACTCAATATTTTTTCTTTCTGATCAGGCACGGACAGTTTTAGTAGCACATCGCACTTCACCTGGAATGCTCGTTTGTCATAGTTATTGTAAGGATTGTTGCCGCCTGACGAGCTGAGCAAATCCTTGATCGATTTGGCGTGATCTTTTTTGAAGTCATCCAATGCTTTTACGCTTCGCTTTTTGTCAGCTTCTTTATCACGTCCGCTTTTTCCTGTCTCCTCAAGCCTTGCTTTCAGGCTCTCAACCTGTTTTTGTTTTTCTATATTTTCTTCACCCAGGAAAAAGATCGGTACTACCGACCCATGACTGGTAAATACGTTTTCGGAGATGAAGTCCTTATTAAATACGCGAACTTGAGGGAGTCCCTGACTAGTGGTTAGTACCGCACCATCGATTTTGCTGCCTGATATAATGAACTCTACTTCCCCTTCGTTGACCGAGGCACGTTTTTTAATGGAGCGAAATAGATTGGACAGTGTTGACTTGCCGGTACCATTCCACCCATAGAACAGATTTTTTTTCCTGAAATCCAGAAGATCCTGTGGCCACACAAAACTACGGAAGATCCGTTGGTTCTTAATTTTGCTGATTCTATCAATGCTCATTTGTAGATCCTTCTGATTTAACAATACGCTGCACGGGCTGTATTATTACGGTGGGTTTTCAAAGCAAATTTGTGGTGAGTACATTCATAGCGTTTCTCCTCCCATGCCAACAATCTCCATCAACTTCCCGTAGCTGGTAACAACATCATACTTAACGTGTTTTGAATCAATTTTGCGATTGATCTCATCAAAGAATTTACGGGCACAGTCGATTTTCTTTTCTTCAATAGCTCGTAGATCCATCGTGGACATTGAGCCTTTAGTCTCTGCGATGAAGTAGATGTGTTTAACCGAACCTTCTTTGAAGGAGATCGCCCAGTCTGGATTGTAATCACCGACAGGTGTGGGAATCAGAAAACCACGGGGGAGTTTTGCATAGACCACTACCTCTGCACTGGTATCCAGCTCTTTGACGAACTCACGTTCAATATTTGAATCAGTCACCACATAGTCGTAGATATGATTCTTGAGCTTTTCCCCGGCCTTGCTGAAGTCCTGCTTACTCTGTCCTGCCGTAAATATATCAATGGAGTGCTGATCGGCTATTTCATCATAGGTTAATTGCTCGATGATGACGGTAGCCTTTTGCTCATTAATAAGTCGGGTCGCCTCAGTGATAAAGTGCTCGGGGTTCTGTTTGAATTGCTTGAATACCGCCGGTTGAATACCGCTTAGCATTTCAGCGATGGTTTTACGGGTCAGCTTTGTATTGTCCGCCAGTTTGCCCAACAGATCGTACTTAACCATTGAATGAATTGAAGCATTATGGGTTTCGATCACTGTGTTTTCCAGCTTAAATCCATCACCGCTCTTAAGCTGTGAGTCAGTAACCTGTTCACCCTGAATACCCGACTGAATGGTGTACTGAAGCGGCGTCACTCTCAGCTCCTTATCCAGCACTTGGATGCTGTTACGGATGAGTTCACTTGATTCGAATTCAACCCGATAAACCGCCTTGTGGTTTATACGGCTCCAAAGCGCTTTGAACTCCTTCTTCTCGAAATTATTATTCAGAGGGTTGGTTTTAGCGGCGCGGCCATCATCCGGTTCAATCAATTGGGACTCGCTGAACAGACTATCGATCAGGCCAAAGATTTGATCGGCATGGGGAACAAGTTCTGGAGGTAATGCCGCCAACTCACCATTAGCTTTAGCGTTGTGATAAGACTCAGCGATCTGATCCGTGGCATCGTCTGTATAGTCATTTTTTAACAGGTATTTATAAATCTGCTTGGCCATCAGTGGTGTGATTTCCAAGACACCTGTTTCCGTCCTGATCACCTTGCCAGTGAAATAAGCCTCGTCAGCTTTTCTTGGGCGTTCAGAAAGAGACTTGCTAATTTCTTGCTGTAGATTCGCCACAAAATCTTTATAACTTTCACTGGCCACTACGGTCAGTACATTAATGTCGTGCACCGTTACGGGATGATCCATTCGATCACCCTGCTGATTAACCGACAACCTTAATCCACGCCCGACTTCCTGGCGGCGTGAAATGGTGTTATCACTGTGCTTTAGCATGCACATCACAAACACATTGGGGTTATCCCAGCCTTCACGCAGTGCCGAGTGGGAGAAGATGAAACGTACCGGTTCATCAAAAGAGAGCAAACGTTCCTTCTTTTTTAGAATCAGGTCATAGGCATCTACATCATCCGACAAACCAGCTGCTTCACCCCGCAGTCTGAATTTTGGATCAACCAGTTTTTTTGACTTTTTATCTATGGAGAAATAACCCTCATGGACACGGGCTGACTTGTCCCGTGCCAGGTATTTTCTGTACGCCTCATTATCCAGCGTCAGTTCTCCCAGATACTCGGCTTTGAGTTGATCGTACTCTTCCTCAAAAACAGAGGCATACAGACCATTATCATCAGGTTGGCTATAGTCGCGGTATTTCACTACCTCATCGATAAAAAACAGCGATAGCACCTTAATGCCCTGTCGAAAGAGCTGCTGCTCCTTTTCCAAGTGCGCTTTGATAGTCTCGCGGATTTGAATGCGGCGTATGGTCTCTTCTGTTACATCACCGGTAGCATCACCCGCGCTCAGCTCCTCGCCATTGGTGAACTCCACCGTATCGTGGTTGGCGTCGATTTGGGAAATAACAAAACCACGATATTGTTCCAGCTCACCGGACTGCACAAATAGATCTTTGCCCTTCTCCAGACGCAGTATCTTGCGCTTTATGGCCCCGGCATTTTGTTGCACTTCAATCTCGATACGGGCCACCGGGGCCTTTTTGGAAATCTCGATGGATTCCAGGTAGAGATAGGCATTGGTTCCCGCCAAACCCTTCACCGATATACCCCGCACAGCGATCTTTTTCACCAGCTTCTGGTTATAGGCATCCAGGGCATCCAAGCGATGAATCTTGTTGTGTTGGGTTTTATGGGTTGCGGAATAACGCAGAATCATCAAGGGCTTGAACTTAGCCAAGGCCTCAAGGGTTTTCTTGCCTTCCATTTTCTGTGGTTCATCCAAAAACAGAATAGGACGATTACCACTAATCACATCGATGGGCTTACGTGATTGAAAGTCATCCAGCTCATCATAAATGCGGCGATTATCCTTGCCTGTAGCATTAAAGGCCTGAATATTTATAACCATGACATTGATACCCGCATCTGAAGAAAAGCTCTCCAGGTGATGTAACTGTCTAGAGTTATAGATGAATGAGCGCACCTTCTTGCCGTAACTCTCGGTGAAGTGGTCGGCGGTAATTTCCAGCGACTTAGCCACTCCCTCACGAATAGCGATACTGGGCACCACGATAATGAACTTGCTCCAGCCATAGCGCTTGTTCATTTCAAAGATGGTCTTGATGTAGCAGTAGGTCTTGCCGGTGCCCGTTTCCATCTCTATATCAAGATTCACTTTGCACCCAGCACTGGAGACCAGCTTGCCAGACAAGGGCAGATTCTGTAGTCGCTGAACGGTATGAATATTTTCCATCAGCTGCGCATCAGCTAGTTGCAGATCGGCGTTTTTAAAGCCGTACTCACTGGTGGCCGTGCTACCAATGGTTTGCCCCTTCGCTGCACGACCTGGGTCAATACGATATTGAATACCAGCTGCATTAACCTGACCCGCAAAGCAGTCCACGACTGCCTCAACCGCATTGGTCTGATAGGGCTGGACTTTAAACTTGAGTTTCATCCCATGCCCCTTAGATAGACTTCACTTCGGTACCCGGAGAGAGCTGTTTGAAGATCTGTTCAACATTTATCTTGACGGCATCGGAGGCAAAGCCGTTGTCGCGGAATATTATCTTTCGAATAGGCATATCGTAGCTACGGAACTGTGCCAACTCTCTAACCAGTGCTTCACCCACATCTGTATCGAAGCAGGCAACCAGGGCATTTTCATCGACAAAGAACACTGTCTTACCTTGAATCGTTTTTTTGTGGATGGGGAGGGTTAGATCCACGCCCCAGTCCAATAGCACCTGGAATAACAGATCTTCAGCACTTCGGTCTTCGCGGATATTATCTACCTGGGAAAACAGGTCATCATGTTTGAATTCGTCGGGGGAGTAATAGACATCGGTCATGTTCGAGGTATCTACTTTCAATACACGGAAACCAATATCTAACTGATCTATACCCTCGTTGTCAGCATTTTTCTCTTTGATCTTT
>WFOZ01000434.1 GCA_015487825.1 Planctomycetaceae bacterium | reverse complement strand
CCATGTGAGTGAGATTTAATTTGAGCTTCCAATAATCTTGGAGACTACATGGCGCATTCGTCTTGTTGCTACGCAACCCAACCGCTAAAAGCGGATGGGCTACCCAATTATTTCAATATATCCTGCCACTTTTGCGCAGCATTTCATTGAGTAAGATACTAACCTACGAATCTTCAAACTGGCGATCCAAACGGATTTATTATGAAAACAGACGAACTACGAGAAGCTTATCTTTCCTTTTTTGAATCGAAACAATGCGTTCGTCGTCCCAGCGATGTTTTGGTGCCGAACGATCCAACGGTTTTGTTTACGCCTGCGGGGATGAATCAATTCAAGAATGAATTCCTCGGGATTGGCAAACTCGATTACACTCGCGCCACCACCTGCCAGAAATGTTTACGAACGGGCGACATCGGCAACGTCGGCGTGACCGCTTATCATCATACATTTTTTGAAATGCTCGGGAACTTTTCCTTTGGGGACTACTTCAAGAAAGAGGCGATCCACTGGGCGTGGGAATTTCTGACCGATAAAAAATGGCTCGGCCTTTCTCCCGACTCTTTAAGCATTACCGTTTTTCTCGACGATGACGAAGCATTCAACATTTGGGAAAATGAAATCGGCCTGCCCAAGAAACAGATTCGCAGAGACGACGAATACGAAAACTTCTGGCCAGCCGGTGCCCCGAGCGATGGACCGGATGGTGTTTGTGGGCCGTGCAGTGAAATTTATTATCACCCTCCCGGCGGTGGAAGCGAAGTCGAAATCTGGAATCTTGTTTTCACGCAGTTCAATCGTGTCGGAAACCCGCCCGATAATTTGCGTCCGTTGCCGATGAAAAATATCGATACCGGCATGGGACTCGAACGAACCGCTGCGGTGCTGCAAGGGGTGGAGAGCAACTTTGAAATCGATTCGCTCAAACCGCTTTGCGAAACCGTGGGCGAAATTGTCGGGGCGAATTATTCATTTGATGCCGAGCATGGCCGTGCGATGCGGCGAATTGCAGATCATGTCCGCGCGGTCACCATGTGCATTCACGAAAATGTCCTGCCCGATAACAACAAGCAAGGTTACATCGTGCGGCAATTGCTACGCCGTGCCGTTCTCGAAGCGTATTTAATCGGAAAACAAGAACCGATTCTGCATACGCTGGTTCCTAAAGTCGTTGAACTGTTTGAAAAACCGTATCCCGAGTTGAAACAGACACTTGGCTCGGTTCAGGATGCGATCAAAGAAGAGGAATCACAATTTCTCGAAACGATTGAACGTGGGCTGAACCGTTTCAATAAATGTTTAGATGCCGCAAAAAGCAGCGGGAGGATTTCGGGAGAAGACGCCTTTCAATTGCACACAACAGACGGCTTCTTCTTTGAACTGACCGAAGCACTTGCTGCCAAGCATAACCTGAAGGTGGACCGCAAAGGTTTTGAAACGCGCATGAAAGAGCATGGGATCATCAGCAACCAGGGAGGGATGTCTGGCGTGATGGCGGAAGGTCCGCTTGATGCGATCCGCAAAACATCCGGCGATACAAAATTCCTCGGCTACGATTCTTCCAGCTCAAAAGCAAAAGTGATCGGCATTATCGCAGAAGGACAACTTGTCGATGAGTTGACCGAAGTTGGCCATGCAGACCCGGTGGCGGTTGTGCTGGATCAAACCCCGTTCTACGCAGAATCCGGGGGGCAGGTGGGCGATGTTGGTACGCTCAATGCAGATGGAATTCTGTTTGATGTCCAGGATACCCAGAAAGATGGTGAACTGTGGCTGCATATCGGACATCTGAAATCCGGCACTCTGAAACTTGATCAGGAGTTGACCGCCGAAGTAAATACCAACCGTAGAGACGGCATCCGCCGGGCACATTCCGCCACGCACATTATGCACGCTGCGTTACGAAAAACATTGGGAGAGAACGCAACACAACGCGGTTCCAAAGTGCAGCAGGATGAACTCCGTTTCGACTTCGCACATAAAAAACCGGTCACGCCGGAAGAGTTGAAAGCGATTGAAGATATCGTCAACAGGCACATTTCCCACGGCGATGATGTTGCCACAAAAATGATGAACATCGACGAAGCCCGGCAAGCGGGCGCGATGGCATTATTCGGCGAAAAATATCCCGATTCAGTTCGTGTTGTTTCGATGGGCGATTTCAGCCGAGAGCTGTGCGGCGGAATTCATCTGACAAACACCGGGCAAGTCGGCATGTTCAAAATCATCGCAGAAGAACCGGTCGCCAAAGGGGTCCGTCGGCTCGTTGCTTACACCGGTGAAAAAGCGATTGAAGAAATCCGCAGAAAAGAAGCTCTCCTCAAAGATTTGATGGCAGAATTAAAAGTTTCTTCTGCAGACGATCTGCTTCGCAAAGTGCAAACGATGCAGGCAGACTTAAAGCAACTCAAACAAAAACTCGCCGGGCAGATGAAACAGTCCATCGGCGAAGAAGTTGAACTGCTTCTGGAGAAGGCAGAAAAAGTAAACGGGGTCGCCATTATTGTGCATCAACTAAAAGATGTCCCCAAAGAAATCCTGCGAGATTACGCAGACCGCCTGCGTAAAAAAGCAAAGTGTGCGATTCTGCTCGCTGCGGAAATCGATGGCAAAGTCACTCTGCTGGCAGCCATTAACAGAGAGTTAATCGATCAGGGCGTGAACGCTTCCGACTGCGTGAAACTGGCCGGCAAAGAAGTAAAAGGGGGTGGCGGCGGTCGCCCGGACCTCGCCGAAGCAGGCGGCAAAGACCCTTCAAAAATCAAAGAGGCACTCGAAGCAGGAGCTGCGTATTACCGTGAGAAATTAGGCTGAATCTCACTTCCTCGTTCCCAAGGTCCATCTTGGGAACGCAAGGGGCAGAAGCTTCTGCTT
>WFOZ01000433.1 GCA_015487825.1 Planctomycetaceae bacterium | reverse complement strand
TAACGTCAATGCAATGGTTGCACCTGTTCGGGCGCGATTCAGATCACCCGTTGTCAATGCCCAACGGGCAACTGCAATTTGCGTTGCAAAATCGTCTGCATGTTTTTCCAGACCAGCGAGCATCGACTTTTTTGCCTCTTCCGCTTTACCAAGACGTTGGTAAGTCATGCCGAGCGTTATTTCGGCTGGAAGCTGGTTCGGGTCCAGCTTTCGCAAAACCTGTAACACTTTCATCGCTTCATCAAAACGATTGGTGTTGATGAGCGTGGCTGCCAGACGCGGATAAACTTCTGCTGTTTTTGGGGCGAGTTTAATCCAGGCTCGCAAATAATACTCTGCCAGTTCCCATTGACTGCGGCGTTCGTTGGTCATGGCTGCCCCGGCGTACGCGTTGATCAATTGAGCATCGCGGCGTTTATCATTCCCCTTAAACTGGTTGGCGACATCGATCGCTTTGGAAAATAGCAAATCAGCTTCCGCGAAATGCCCTTCACGAAGTTGCAAATCGGCAAGCATGTTCCAGACTTCCGGATCATTTTGTGCTTCTACCGCAGCGACCTGCAAAATTTCCCGCCCTGGCTTGGCGTTGCCGCTGGCAAAACATAAATGGGCAAACATGATTTCACCGGGAGGGAGTTCTGCGTTCTGTTGCTTGGCAGTTCTCAACATGTTCAGGGCAGCTGGGCCGTTGCCTCGCTGGAACAGGACGATGGCATCAGCAACATTGCGATACTTCGTTTCGACACCTTTGTCGCTATTGCCAACAATTTGCCCAAGTGTTAGTTGAGCTTGAACTGTGGAGGGTTTCAAACTGACTGCAATCAGAATGAATGCCAACGCCACAACAGATGAGATTCTCAGATATTTTTTCATGTAAGCAGATATATCAATCTATACAGATTGATTTCAATTACAGAACCTCATTACAGGCAGCAAAAAACTATTCCGGTACAAATATGCAGATCAGCCTTATTATTCCTGTTGGGTGCACCTTGGGGTTTGTGATGCCGTACAAATTGTAGCACGCACCCCGGCGCAACATATTTGCAAGCATCTTGTAAGAGAGTATTTCTGTTGAAATGCTTGGAAAAACAGGGGCAAAGCCCCGGATGTTTACCTAGCCCAGCCCAACGGGCTGGGTTCTGACACCCCAAAAACGTGGGGCCAAAGGCTCGGTCATTTGCCCAAATGGGTCGCCTTTTTTCAACATTTTACAAATGGCCAGACCGTTGGTCCTCACCGCCATTTCATACTTGCCAACCCAGCCCGTTGGGCCGGGCTAGGTAAATTGCTGGGCCTTTGGCCCGGAACAACTGGTTCATCCTGATAGCCAGAACGAAAATCAAGAACTCAGCAAACACTTCTTTCACAGAGCCGCGTAAACCTCAGTGTACACCCATTCCTGTTTTAATCAAGATTCCGGTGTAACTATTTTGGGCAATCTGGGATATTATCATCAAAATATGATTGCAACGAGATTGCCATAACTCGTACGATCTGTTCGTTCACCAAATGGTGGACTTTTCTTTTTCGTGTTCTTTCGTGAGCAAAAGTATTGATTTTCTGTAACGATATGCGCCTGTCATGGCAAATTACTCACGACTGATATTTTCGCGATTATTATTACCAACCGGATATTAACGAATGAATTTTCTTACTAGACGAGACAAATTCCTGCGGATTGTTGCAACTCTCGCGATGTTATCTCAGCAGTTTTTGTTTGCTCCACTTTCGCACTGCTCGCAGGTTAATGCTCATGATGGAGCCGTCGTGGTTGGCGGGAACGCAAGTATTGTGCATCAGGGGACAACGCTCGATATCACCACACAAACAGATCGCACGGTGATCAACTGGAATTCGTTTAATATCGATGCCGGTCACACGATGAACTTTAATCAGCCGGGAATCAACTCTGCAGTGCTGAATCGTGTGATCACGCCGAATAATCCCTCTGCGATTTTCGGGAACCTGAATTCAAACGGCAATGTTTATCTGGTCAATCCGTCCGGGGTAATCGTTGGGTCTTCCGGGGTGATCAACACAAACGGCTTCACGGCTTCGGTGCTCGATATTTCAACGAACGAATTCATGCAGGGGGGCGTGCTTAACTTTCGTGGCGACAGTAACGCGAGCATTATCAATCAGGGGAAAATATATACCGGAACGGGTGGCACAACGTTGATTGGTGGAACGGTCATCAACGAAGGTTTGATCGAAAGCAACGGCGGCAGCATCAACCTGCTGACTGGCGGCAGTGTCACCTTAAAAGGGGGTGGCGTTTATACGCAGGCAGATCAAGCGACTTTGATCAACGGGATCAGCGAAACATCGGGGCTGATTAAAAACAGCGGCACGTTACGGGCAACCGGGGCGATTGAAGTGGGCGGCGAAGTTTATCTGGTTAGTCCGGGCGGAACGGTCATTCAGGAAGCGATTATTGCTGCGTCGAAAAATGAGGCAGGCGGAAATGTTGTCGTCGATGCAGGTGAGGGACAGGCAACGGTTTCCGGTCGTATTGATGTCCAGGGAGAAACTGGCGGCACGGTCACGGTTACTGGCAAGCAAGTTGAATTACAAGATGCGATGATTGATGCTTCCGGCGAAAACGGTGGCGGAACGATTAACATTGGCGGAGGGTTCCAGGGGAATGACGCATCAATTATCAATTCGCAGTCTACATTCATTGATGCCAATTCGATTTTGAAAGCCGATGCAGGCGTTTCGGGTGATGGCGGGACGGTCATTATCTGGTCCGATGGAGCAACCGATTATTTCGGAACTGTTTCGAACCGAGGGAGCCAAATCGGAGCAGGTGGATTTACGGAAGTTTCCGGGAAAGCGAGTCTGAACTTTGCAGGATTGGTCGATACCGGTGGCGGCGATCTGCTGCTTGATCCATTCACTTATACGATTGATGCCACCGCAGCCGGGAATATTCTGACTGCCTTGGGAACCAACAATGTCACCATCCAGACAACGACCGATGTCGCCGGCTTCGGTTCTTCCGGCAACAACGCCGATGCGGGGGATATTATCGTCAACGCAAATATCTTCTGGGACTCCCCGAATTCACTGACGATGCTTGCTCATCGAGATGTCCGCTTTAATGCAAGTATCCAAAACCGAAACGCAACCGGCGGAGACTTGAATCTTATCGCCGGCTGGGATGGTGTTACCCCGTTTAATACCGCCACGTTCTTGAATGCAGATGTAACCAATACGACGCTGTTCGGCAATAACAACGGCAGTGTTTTCATAGGAGATGGTTCGCAGACAACCGGCATCGCAGTCGCAAGCCGCAACGGAAGTAATAATGTCTTTGCATACGATGTTAACTTGCAAGCTGGAAACGGGGCAGGTAGTGATGGTCGCTTTGCTCAACTTGGTTTCCAGATTTCAGATGGTGTTGCGTTAGGTGGCTTTGATCTTGATCCGGGATCAGCAGATGGGGCCAATGTGATTGTTAATGGCGGTATCACCGTACACAGTATCAATGATGTTACTGCGATTGGAGGGGAGACTTCAGAATTTAACTACGTTCAAATTGGTAGTGTTGGAGCTGAATTGGACTTGATTGGAAATTCCAATGCAGAAGCTAATTCATTCGGTGTGATCGAATTGGCTGTTGGTCGAGATATTACCTTTACCGCTGGAAAGGGATCACGTGCCTATGCGCAGTTGGGTAATGGAGGCGCCTTTGTATATGGTCGTCAAGGATGGGAAATAACAATCTCACAAGTGAATGATATAACATTTTCATCAGGAGAAGGATTCCAAGCCTACTCGCAACTGGGGCAAGGAGGAATAGCTGCATCGGGTAATAAGTCTGGAGTGATCACTATTATGCAGGCAAACGATATCTTGTTTGTTGCTGGAAAAGGAGTTCAGTCCTATGCACTGCTAGGTCGAGGAGGAGCTTTTGTAGATGGAAGTCTAAATGGAGCAATCACAATTGCCCAAGCGAATAATGTTATTTTTATGGCGGGAAGTGGAGACTCCAGCTTTGCACAGCTTGGTATTGGAGGGGCTTCTTCTAATGGTTATAAGGGTGGAGCGATCACAATTACGCAAGCTAATAATATTACTTTTTTGGCGGGAAGTGGCGACTCCAGCTATGCACACCTTGGCAACGGAGGAGCCTCTTCTACTGGTTTGCACCGCGGTGCGATTACAATATCCAATGCGAATAGTATCTCTTTTAAATCCGGAGATGGTCTTCAATCCTATGCGCAGCTAGGAAATGGTGGATTGGGTTCTAGTGGTAATCAACGTGGAGAAATCGATGTTGTATTAGACGGAAATTTAACCATGATCGGAAATAATTCGTTGGGCCAATATGCTCTGATCGGTCATGATGACGATAGCTCAAGAGATAATGCAGGTGGTGATATAGTCCTACAAGTTGGCGGCGATGCCAAGGTTGAATTCGGTTGGATTGGTCATCTGTTAGGCCCTGGTGGCAAGAAGAACGATGGGGACATGACGCTGGAAGCTAAGGGAAACATCACGCTGAGTAACCTTATGAATACCGGCAGCTACAGTACTATTAATACTTACAGTTATATTGCGGGTGGAAACATAACATTTAAGGGAAGTCTACAAAATCGTAAGGGTGCTACTGGAGACATAAATATCGTAGCTGGCTGGGACGGAAGTACGGCATTCAATATAAACGATTTTGTAACTGCTGACGTCACCAGTACCACTTTATTTGGCAATAACGGTGGCAGTGTTTTCATCGGAGATGGCGCTCAAACCAGCGGGGTTGCTGTCGGTAGCCGCGGGGGAAATACGAATGTCTTTGCCTACGATGTAAAACTCCAAGCAGGTAATGGCGCAGGCCTGAAAGGGCGTTTTTCTCAACTTGGCTTTCAGGTTACTGACGGTATTGCTTTGGGTGGGTTTGATCTCGATTTGGGTTCAACAACCGGCAATAATGTAAAAATTAAAGGTGACATTATTGTGCACACCATCAATGACGTTATTGCCACCGGTGGAGACACGTCAAATGCCAGTTACGTCCAAATTGGACATGTTGGAGCTGATCTGAATTTTAATAACATTGCAGAAGCTTTTGTTGATAGCGAAATTGAATTGGAGGTCGGTCGAGACATTGTTTTTACTGCGGGGGATGGCGGCGGAGCTTACGCACAGCTTGGTCAAGGGGGTTTGAAGGCAGATGGAAATCAGAATGGTAAGATTACGATTATCCGAGCGAGAGATATTAATTTTTCTTCAGGAGAAGGGAATACAGCCTACGCACAACTTGGACAGGGAGGGCAAAGAGCCAGTGGGAACCACAGCGGGGAAATCACGATTGCCCATGTAAACAACATCACCTTCGTGGGGGGAAATAATACTCTTTCTTATGTGCAATTGGGCCACGGGGGATACTTGGCTTCGGCTATTGGAGATCACAGCGGGGCAATCACTATCACCGAAGCAAATGATATCACTTTTGCCGCTGGTGGAGGCCTAATATCCTATGCGTTTCTAGGACATGGAGGTTTCTTGGCTAAAGCCTTCAAAGGGGGTAACATCACAATCACTCAAGCAAATAATATCACTTTTTCTGCAGGGAGCGGCAGGTTTTCCTTTGCACAGTTAGGCCTAGGAGGGATGGGGTCTGATGGTAACCACAATGGATCTATTGACGTTACACTGGATGGCAACCTCATTTTGTCTGGAGCTGATATATCAGAGCGTTATGTTTTGATTGGACATGGTGATGACCCCGGAGATGGTGATGCCGGCAACATAGTGAGAGGGGATATCAACCTGCGAGTCGGGGGCAGTGCAACGCTAACAAACGCCTTTATCGGACATTTGATAGACACCGATGGCACCTACGCGAGTGGTAAGACGCGCATCGCTATTGGAGCGGGAAATTTTACTGGCAATAACACGACAGATCAATTGGTAACAGATAGTAACTCACAATTCTTCAGTGCACCAACCGCCAATGGTGGGGAACTCCGTTTTTATCTGCCGAGAGGAAATAGTTTCCAAGCAGCAGATGGCACCAAACTGAACGGTGTTGATGTGGCTACATTCACCAGCAGTTTACCTAATCTTCAGGGAACTTTTCAGCCGTTTAATGGTCCTTACAGTATAAATGCAGTCGATGGCAATTTTGCCTTCTACCTATCGGTTATTGTTGATTTGATTGTCAATGCCAATAACGGTACCTCCACATACGGCAACACACCAATCAACCCCGGTCTTGATCTAGTAAGCGGAACATTACTTTCTGGTGACACACTGGCAAGTATCGGACTGACCAACAACTTCTCTCTGACAGCCAGTTCAAACGCTGGTATTTATACGTTGAGCGTTGATGCGACTAATATTGATCCGAGTTACACGCTGATCGGTTCGACCAGTGGTACTTTCACAATCAACCCGGCCGCCTTGACGATCACCGCGACTGCCCAGAACAAGGTCTACGGCGATCTGTTCACCTTCACCGGGAATGAATTCAACGCGACCGGCTTGAAAAACGGAGACGCGATCAACACGGTCGCCCTGAACAGCCTCGGCAGACCAGTTTTAGCCGATGCCGGAACGTATGACATCAACGCCACCGCAATCACCAGCAGCACCAGTTTTGATGCCGCCAACTACAACATTACCTTCGGCACCCTGGTGAATGGTTTCACGGTTAATCCGGCAGATTTAACGATCACGCCAATTGATGTAACGAAAGAAATTACCAATTTGATTGTTCTTGATGGCACGACTGGTTTCACCACCAGCGGTCTCAAGAATAGTGAGACGGTAAACAGCGTCACTCTTGCCAGCACAGGGACACCTGCGGATGCTTTGGTTGGTACCTATTCAATCTTTGCATCCAATCCGCTCGGTTCGTTGGATGTCAACAATTACAACATTACATTTGCTGAAGGGACATTAACAGTCGAACCGCGTTCTGCGTTGGTTAATGTCGATAACCTGACGCAGGATACTTTCTCCCGTTATCAAAATTACTTCGATTCTGCTGATTCCCTTGTCAAACCAACGGGACCGGGCAATATTAACTGGATCGGTTTGCCCGGCAGCCCAGGCGAAGAGGAAGAAGATTCTTCACCCATCGAAGAAGGAACGATTCCGTTTGAAATTCGTATCAACAGTTTGCAAGCAAGCAATTAAGGCAAGCGACCGAATTGCCAAACCAGTCCGAGGTGCAAACGGTCAGAACCTTGAGATAATGGGACGTTGTTGAAGCCGTGTCCGTAGTCGGCTCGTAAGGAAATATTCTGAGCAACAGACATTCGCATGCCAATCCCGGTGCTGACCATTGTTTGTTCTGCATTTTCGCCCGGCAGCGGCCCGGTCAGAATCGCCTGTCCGGAATCAACGAACGAATACAATCTCAATCGCCCTTCCTGCCCACGAATACAAATGGGAATCGGACGCGGGCCAAATTCAAAACTTGCCAGCCAGCCATGATCGCCATTGGCTGTGCGTTGGTCGTAACCACGAACGGTATCGTAACCCCCAAACCCCAGCATTTCGCTAAACAGCAATCGATCCGAAGTAATTTGCCCCACTCCCCGAAATGCTAACTGCCAGTTGTCGCTGATGTTTTTTGCTCGTTCGTATCTCACTCGTCCATACATATATTGGGGAGCTGTATTGGCTCGAATCGTGCTGAAAGCAGCAGCATTGTTTTGACTGGAAAAACCACGTCCCGGAGAGAAATAAGCATCGGCAGAAAACCGGGAATACTGATCACGCAAATCTCGTTCAAAAAGATGGTAACCGATTCGTAATTGAGCTAACTCAGCTTCCGAATTCTGCACATTGATTCCACCAAATTCGAGGTTGTTGTTTGTTGATTTGAAATCAAACCCAAAGGTTATATCTTCATCGACAAAGCGACTTTTTTCCAGAATGCGAACGAAGGCGAAACCGGCTTGCCAGCTCTCTCCTCCCTGAAGAAAGCCGCCTCCGATTGTTGGATTCACTCCTGCCCAACTTGCATATGTCTGGAATGTATAGTCACGACTTATTGGGTTGTTGTAGGTGACTGCATGAGCATTGAGTCGTCGAAAGTCAGAATCGGTTGTGTATTGATAGCCAATGGTATCATCTGCATTGAAAACATTTCCCAATGTGAACCCAGTGTATAACCGAGACAGTCCCAAAGTTTGAACTCCGGTGTCATCATAGCCGAAATAGCCACGAACCGGCGCAACATCTTTGGTGGTGAAAATAACATCTGTTGTCCCTTCCCGATCGCCGGGCTGTAAATCAATTCCAATTTTGCGGAACGGATTTTGATTCAACCAGAACAAGTCATCTTCGATCCACGGCTCATAAATAGCGTTGCCGCCCCGGGTGCAATTTATCCATTTCGATAGTTCGCAACCATCAAAATAGCATCCATCTTCAATAAGCACCTTACCGATCCGACTTTCGATCACAATGATCTGCACGATCCCTTCGGATATCTTTTGCTCGGGAATAACCACGTCTACAACAGGTTGACCACATTTGCGATAAAGCAGGATTATATCGCGAGACATCTGATTGAGGCTGCGAAGTGAAACTGGTCCCCCAAGATGACGGTGGACAATATTTTCGAATCGCGCAGAATAAACCAGCGATTTTCGATTGGCAAAGTTTCGTACAATCCCAAAAGCATCGGAGTCAACTTCGGTAGAATTAACCTTCGCCGCATCATCGAGAACTATTAAAGCCTTTAGTTCTTTGAGTAAAACTTTATCGCTGCCAATGACCGGTTTGATATCCTGCTTAAGATCAGGAAAAACCGGCTCAGGTACCGGTGGTTGAATCGGGCGATATCGCTCAAAATTTTGAGCCAGCAACGGCGATACCAGCAGGACTAAATATCCTGCTAAAATATATTTAATCGTATTGGCAATTTGCTTCATTACACCACGGCTTCACAAAAACGCGACAAAGTGCCGGAGAGAGGCACGTGCACATATGGCTCTGCTTATCTGTTTCTATATCATCCAGTTTCTGTTTGTTCGACTTACTGGAGTAATCATCTCGCCCAATCATTACAAAGTTCAGTAATTATCCTTCAGGAATTATTGATTATGACGCATGCGAGGAATAGTGACTCAAAAGACAACTAAAAAGGATAGGCAGAATAGGATGAGTGAGGTGGTTTTGTGGGAGTCGACCAAATTGTAAATAATGGCCTGAAAACAATACGCCGGGCAGGAAAAAAGTGTAGCGATGGTTGCGAGGAGATTCTTGCATCGAAAGCATCGTCAGGGGAAATCGTTTGGCATACAATTATTTAGGGTTCTTCCCAGGGCCAGATGCCAATATATTTTTCTCGCATCAATAAATTGACGACCAGTTCATGGCAGGGCCAGCGCGTACTAAGTTGTTGTGTTGGTAAGGACTTGCAGCAAG
>WFOZ01000432.1 GCA_015487825.1 Planctomycetaceae bacterium | reverse complement strand
CCTTTGCTCATCGCACAGACAGCCTCTCAAACTAATGTTTTGGACTACACACAGGCTCCCGAGATCCTTATGATCCCAACCTGTCATTAATTTACCAGAACGCCTGAATATAGCATACGTATCGTTGTTGCAGCTACTTCAATTTATCAAACTTAACTTCCGATCTACAAAAAACCAAGTACGTAATCATCATGACCAGACAGCTTGAAAACCTCCGCAATATCGGCATTATCGCGCATATCGACGCCGGAAAGACAACAACCACCGAACGTATTCTGTTCTATACCGGGGCCTCGCATCGCATGGGAAATGTGGATGATGGCACGACAACAACCGACTTCGACCCAGCGGAATCCGAACGAGGGATTACCATCTATTCGGCAGCAATTACCTGCTTCTGGAAAGATAAGACGATCAATATTATCGACACGCCCGGTCATGTCGACTTCACCGCAGAGGTAGAACGTTCGCTACGGGTTCTCGATGGAGCCGTCGTCATTTTCAGTGCAGTCGAAGGGGTCGAAGCTCAAAGCGAAACCGTCTGGCGACAAGCCGACTATTACGCTGTCCCCCGCATCTGTTACATCAACAAAATGGATCGCATCGGAGCAGATTTTGAACGAACCCTGGAACAAATGCGATCCCGCCTGCATGCAAAACCGGTCCCGGTCACCATTCCGATCGGAGCCGGACCGCCCCACAATCCCGATCCATTCCGTGGCGTAATCGATCTGCTTTCAATGAAAGCACTCATTTTTGACCCAGATTCACGGGGCGAAAATATCCGGGAAGAAGAGATCCCTCAGGAATTGCAGGATCAGGCAGAACTGGCTCGCATGGAGTTAATCGAAACAGCGGCTGAATTTGATGATGCGTTGATGAATGCGTATCTGGAAGGGGAATCCATTTCAACCGAGCAGCTTATTCCCGCTCTTCGCGAAGGAACACTGAAGCGGGAAATACAGCTTACGTATGCCGGCTCTTCTCTCAGCTACATCGGTGTGCAACCGGTGCTCGATGGTGTCAATTATTTTCTGCCCAGCCCGCTGGATCGGCCCCCGGTCAGCGGTGACAATATGCACCCGAAAAAACCACAAATCGTTGAACGCGCCCCCTCCACTGAGGAACCCTTTTGTGGACTGGTTTTCAAGATTGTTGCCGAGCAACATGCCGACCTCTATTTTGTCCGCGTCTACTCCGGCATTCTGAAAAGTGGTTCGCGCGTTCTTAATCCGCGAACAGGCAAAAAAGAACTGATCAACCAGATCTGGCACATCCAGGCGGATTCCAAAGAAAAAATCGAAACCGATTCCATCGGCGCAGGCGAAATCGCTGGAGTGGTCGGCCTGAAAAATTCCGCAACCGGCGACACTCTTTGCGATCAAAAAAATCCTATTGTGCTGGAAACAATCACATTTCCGGAAACCGTTATCTCAATGGCTGTCGAGCCGGAAACAAATGCGGAACGAAAAAAACTGGATGACGTTCTCGCCCGCCTCGAAAAACAGGACCCCACTTTTCGTTGCATCACCAGCGAAGATACCGGTCAGAAAATTATCAGCGGCATGGGAGAGTTGCATCTCGAAGTGATTAAAGATCGAATTCAACGCGACTTCAATCTGAATGTAAAAGTGCATAAACCGCGTGTCAGTTACCGGGAAACAATCACAAAAACCGTCACAGGCACCGGTGAATTTCATCAAACTACCCCCAACGGCAACCGCGAAGCAGTCGTCTCGATTGAATTGACTCCACTCGATTCGGACAAGCCGGTTGAATATGCCAACAGGCTTAAACCGGATGCATTGCCCGCAGAACTGCGAAAAGTGCTTGATGAATCCGGTAGTCAACTTCTCGGAGCCGTCGGCTATTACGGCTATCCACTGATGGGATTACGACTGACCGTCACCAGCGTCAAATACAGCGCGGGAGAAACCGACGAAATTGCGATCAACGCCGCGCTCGATCGCGCTTTCGAGCAAGCTCTTTCTGCAGATAACATTGTTCTGCTCGAACCGATTATGAAGCTGGAAGTTGTTTGCCCGGATGAATTTCTGGGGAACATTCAGGCCGATCTGCAAATCAGACACGCTTCCATCTTCGGACAGGAACAACGCGGACATCTCACCGCAATCGAAGCTGAAGTCCCGTTGGCAAACATGTTCGGCTACTCCACTCAGGTTCGCAGTCTTTCGCAGGGGCGAGCCTCCTATTCAATGTCCCCCCTCAAATACGCCCCGGCCCCAAAAAGTGTCCTGGAAAAAATGCTTGGATAGCCTTCATTACAGACTGATCCAAAATAGCACACCTGCTCTTTTCTGAAATGCCCCACTGTAGCAAAATAATACACTCTGCCGAACTCACTAAAAAACGCATTCTCTCCATTCACATAACCTGTTGAAAACACAGGAGTTACGAACACCCACCCTGCGCCAGTCTGTTTTTTGGCACGGAATGTGCTTTGTAATATATACATCACGAGGAAGGCGTTGGCCCGCACTTTCCTGGTGGTTTCTCAAACAAGGCGTGACCGGCGGTGTAGCTGGTCACGCCTTGTTTTTTTATGTAAATCTCGCAACATCGGCGCAGGGTCCGCTATTGCGGACCCTGCAAACTGATTGAGAGATATCTGTTTTCAGTACGATGACTTTCCAAAGTTGTCGTACATTTTACGAATCATTTCTTAGCTGCAGATATATCCAAGCGTTGCCAGTGTGCGATTGAGCAGATACAGTAATGGGCAAACAGATCGAATTCGACTGACTCTCATTACTTCATAGTATCTTAAGAGAACACAAATGGAAGAAGTTACAGAATCGACAAATGGTGATTCACGGCAATCAATCTT
>WFOZ01000431.1 GCA_015487825.1 Planctomycetaceae bacterium | reverse complement strand
GCCTGCCCGATCGTGCGGTTGTGTTGGATGTCAGCAACGCTTGTCTGGGACTATTGAACGGGGCGGTTTTGCTGGCGCAGATGATTGAACTGGGACAAATACAGGCAGGCGTTGTTGTTGGGGCAGAACTGGGACGCAATCTGGTGGAAGGGACAATCGATTCATTAAAAAATGATGCCGGCTTAACGCGAAAAACGATCAAGCCGGCTTTTGCTTCATTGACAATCGGTTCTGCTTCTGTCGCGATGGTGTTATGCGATTCGCGATTGAGCCAACATGGAACCCGCTTTCTGGGAGGAGAAGCCCTTTGCGATACCGAAGCACATTTACTTTGTGCAGGCGGTGTCGAACCGGAAAAACAGGAGGATCATCGACCGCGAATGGATACCGATTCCGAGGCACTTCTTGAAGCGGGAATACGCCTGGCGGAAAAAACCTGGCAAGTCACAAAAAAAAGTCTGGGCTGGACGAACGAAGATGTTTCGCGCGTCTTTACCCATCAGGTTGGCAAAGCTCATCGAAAACTGATGCTGGAAAACCTCGGCTTGCCGGAGGATTGCGATTATCCCATTTACGATCGTTTCGGCAACACCGGTTCCGCTGCACTGCCGCTTTCGTTAGCTTTAGGGGCAGAAAACGGTTTCGTGAAGGAGAATGAACAAGTTGCATTACTGGGCATTGGTAGCGGTTTGAATTCCCTCATGCTTGGTCTCGACTGGCACGGTATAACGACCAAAGGGGCAGTCTGGGAACAATAATACACTGTGCCAAGGCGTTGTCTCAGCTTCATTCCCGATTTTTGAGACGGCGATGATTGTATTTCGTTGCCCCTGCTCATTATCATAGCGGCTCAGTGGGGACAGAAAGCACATCATATTCTTGATGGCAAGGGAGGGGACTTGTGGATGGCGCAGGAAATGGCGAACTTTTTTTGATTGTCGATGACGATGAACTTCTACGTACCAGGCTGGCCCGAGCCATTATTTCTCGCGGGTTTCGGGCAATTACTGCCTGTGATTACAACGAAGCGATGAGGCATCTCGATGCAGAAAAGCCGCAATATGCCGTGGTCGATTTAAACATGCCGGGGCGTTCCGGGATTGAATTGCTTGAATCAATCACGCAGTTCTCCCCCTATACCCGCTGCGTGATGCTAACCGGTTATGGCAGCATCACGACGGCTGTTGAAGCGATGCGAGCCGGTGCCTGGAACTATGTCACCAAGCCCGCCGATACCGATCAGATTCTTTCCGCATTCAATTCCCGACCGGAACGAGGCAGCCGCTCTGTTGAAATCCAGTACAAACCGCAAACGCTGGCTGAAACCGAATGGGAACATATTCAACGGGTATTGGCAGATTGCGGAGAAAATATCTCCGAAGCCGCGCGACAACTCGGCATCCCCAGACGAACCCTGCAACGCAAACTAAAAAAACGTGCTCCATAATATTGTTGCTGTTGTATAATCCGTAGAGCCTGGCAAATAAGTTCTCCTAAGTGATCGAACTACCCTTGTTCAGATTATATGCTTCGTACCTTTTTTTGATTATTTTACGGACCTGGTCTACTATGGATATTAACGAAGCAATTCGCAATCGGGCATCGACTCGGGCTTTTGAGGATCGGTCTGTGCCACGTGAGATGGTTTACGAAATTCTCGATACTGCGCGATGGGCACCTTCGGGAATGAATACTCAGCCGTGGCAGGTCGCTGTCGTTTCGGGAGAAACAAAACAGAAAATCGGCGATGCGTTGGTTGAGGCTCGAGAATCAGGGCTGGTTCCGAATCCGGATTACCAATATTACGCAAAAGAGCTTGGTGAGCCTTATCGCTCGCGCCAGAAAGCCTGCGGGTTCGCACTGTACGGTGCATTGGGAATTGAACGAGGTCAGAAAGAACGTCGCGTTGCGCAGTGGATGAAGAACTATCACGGTTTCGGGGCACCGGTCGAGTTATTCTTTTTTGTCGATGCCATTCTGGAAAAAGGCTCGTGGCTCGATATCGGCATGTTTATTCAAAACGTCATGCTCGCAGCTCGTGCCCACAATCTGGAAACATGCCCGCAAGCTGCGATGGCTGAGTACCCTGATATTGTTCGCCGAATTTTGGAATTACCCGATTCCCTCTCGCTTGTCTGCGGCGTTGCGATTGGCTTTCCAGATCGCAAAGACCCGGTCAACAACTACCGTACCGAACGCGACAGCGTAGATTCGTTTACGAAATGGTTTGAATGAATACCTCGCCAGATTTGATAAAACAGGTCCGCCTGGCATTGGCAATTCCCCGAAATAGTTCCATAATGGCATTGTCTACCGTTTTGTCCGAATTAGGTTCTTGTCAATGAAATGCTGCGCAAAAGTGGCAGGATATATTAAAATAATTGGGTAGCCCATCCGCTTTTAGCGGTTGGGTTGCGTAGCAACAAGACGAATGCGCCATGTGGTCTCCAAGATT
>WFOZ01000430.1 GCA_015487825.1 Planctomycetaceae bacterium | reverse complement strand
TGGGACTGATACGGCATTAGATTTATAATAGTGGAAACCGTATTTGATGGGTGCAAGCACGCCATCCTACAGTTTGAAATGAAGTTTCCAAAAGAAAAATTCGTGTTAATTGGTGTCTATTCGTGGTTCAAATCCCTGTTTGGTTGCGGCTATGCCGCGCTGGGTTCATCCGTGGCTCTTTTTCTTTTAGCCATTAAATTTTGTGAAGAACCATTTTTTGGTTGCGACCGTGCCGCGTTGAGGCTTCTGTGACTGTTTGGTTTACCCATTGTCACCTGTTTGAATCAAGGAATAGTCCTGAAATAACTTCCTTATATTATTGGATTCAATTTGTAGGGTGCGTCGTGACTCACCTTTTTCACCACATGAACAGGTTGGTGCGTCACGACGCCCTCTACGGTAAACCGGGAACTTATTTCGGGACTGCTCCTAAGGCCTGGTCGAGTCAGGATTGAGCGGCATATTTTTCTGCGGCTTCCAGGATCCACAAATCAATCAATTCCTTGAATGATTCCAGATCGAGTTCGGAAAGTCTCTGGAAATGACTTCTTGCATACAATTCTTTATTTCGAATAGTTGCTTTAGCCACCAGGTCGACAAGGTGCGAGGAGGTGTATGGTCGCACGGTCATTTGTAGCTGGCTGAAAAGGCGATCTACCTCTCCACGGTTCATCTGAATATCATCCCGTCTGATGCTGGCTCCCCAACCCTGTTCATCTGCAATCGTTGTGTATTCAAATCCCGGGAAGTGATCAACCAGCTTTTTCAGGCACTCTTCGATATGCTCAGAGAGTTCCAGTCGGGCAGCCGAATGCAGAACTTTGAGTTCTTCTTCTGTTGCAACTTTCGCAGCATGCGACTGCTGGTTCGATTGTCTGGTTTTCTGCCCACGGTCGATAGCTCGTTGAAGCCGGTTTTCAAAATCCATATTGATGCTCGTACTGTATTACTAACGGTTAATTTCTTTGTGCGCTGAGCAAATTTTCAACAAAATCTGCTTTTGGTAACACCGGGCAATATAGACCGGCAGTTCCCGGATGAGTTCAAATCTTTTATTACTCACAAAAACCGGGGAGGTGACAAGCACCTTCTGACTTGATAACACTTCCTTTTCCGCTGTTAATGCTCTTGCATTCCCCGGTTTCCACGCAATAATCGACACTGATGAGGACAGAGTGACGTTTTTTTCTTGCCCACAGATAGAATTGTAACGATTTCGTCAAGATTGTCAGATCGTACATATATTGGCGGTTTGAGGGAACCGAGAGGTCATGCCTGGGCAATTGAATTCAATTATAACGAAAATATTATCTGCGACGTATTGGCAATGGCTGGTACTTCTCGTAGGACTGGTCGTGTTGGTTCGTCTGGTTATGCGGATTAGAGCCAGTTTGCGCGAAGATGACGATCCTTCCATTGTCGATCATCAGATGCTTGTCGAGATTACAGAATTGCAACGTCAGGGTGAGATAACAGAGGGCGAATACCGATCCATCAAAAGTCGACTTGTCGATAGGCTCAACAAAAATGACAGGCTCTCAACAGAAGAGCCAAAGTCTGAATAACAATGTGTCCAAGAAGGGCATATTTTTGAAAATTATTTCAAATGAGTCTGTCAATTGGACCTTTCGTATAAAATCGGGAATTTTTATTCGAAAGTGGCAGTCGGGCATGAAAGTTGCATATCTACAACGATTAGTAATCGAATTGTAGAATGAATCAGGGACCAGGTCGTTCCGATTACTTTTCGCCCAACTATGACTGTTGAGAACCAACCAAGGGATTGCATTCGCTGACACGGAGGCAGCGAACACAAGACCGACCCAAGATAGGCAACTACCACCGATCTATGATTTCATGATCGACAGCATTGAAGGAACTCGAATGACCTCCGGAACAGATTTCATGTCAGGTAAACGTACTGGTAAAAGTAAAAAACACGCAAACTGTTCGTTCTGTGCCAAAAGCTATCGCGAAGTTGGCCCACTGGTCGAAGGACCGGACGATGTTTACATTTGCGAAAACTGTATTGACCTGTGCCAGTCTATTCTCACTCAGGAACATAAAAGACGAGGCGGATCTGATTCGCTTTTCAAGAAGATTCCGACACCTCGGGAAATTGTCGGGCATCTCGATGAATACGTCATCGGTCAATCACACGCCAAAAAAGTGATGGCCGTTGCGGTGCACAATCACTATAAAAGACTGATGCACATGGAAGGCGATGAGAGTGAAGTTGAAATTGAGAAGTCAAATATCCTGTTCGTCGGACCAACCGGTTGCGGTAAAACATTACTCGCCAAAACTCTTGCACGGTATTTGCAGGTTCCTTTTGCAATCGGCGATGCGACCACTCTTACCGAGGCAGGTTATGTTGGTGAAGATGTCGAAAACCTGCTTCTGAAATTGTTGCACGCAGCCGATTTCGATATCGAAGCGGCTCAGCGAGGAATTATCTTCATTGATGAAATCGACAAGATTGGCAAAACGAGCCAGAATGTTTCAATCACTCGCGATGTTTCCGGCGAAGGCGTTCAACAATCGCTATTGAAAATGCTTGAAGGAACCGTCGCCAATGTACCGCCGCAGGGTGGGCGTAAGCATCCCGAGCAGCAGTACATTCAGGTTGATACGACCAACATCCTGTTTATCTGCGGCGGAACATTCGTCGGCTTGGAAGATATTATCTCCAAGCGATTGGGACGCAAAATGATCGGCTTCAATTCCACTCATATTGAAGAGCAGGAAAGACAGCGAGCCGAAATTCTGGCCCAGGCACAAGTCGATGACATTTTGGAATTTGGCCTGATCCCGGAATTGCTCGGACGGTTGCCACTGCTCAGTTCGCTGGCCCCGTTGTCCGAAGACGATCTTGTCAAAATTATGACCGAACCGAAGAACTCGATTGTCCGCCAGTTCCAGAAACTGTTCAGCATGGAAAATGCGACACTCGAATTTGCAGACAGTGCACTCCACGAAGTTGCCCGGCTCGCTTCAGAGCGACAAACCGGTGCCCGAAGTTTGCGGTCTGTTCTTGAGGGAGTGATTTTCGATGTCTTGTACGAC
>WFOZ01000429.1 GCA_015487825.1 Planctomycetaceae bacterium | reverse complement strand
GCCCCGAAGCCCGCACCGCCAATGAGCAGCATTAAGGCCAAAGTCAGTAAAAAAGAAAACAGGAGCCGTTTTACGGGCGGCTTTCGTTCAGGTGGCTTTCCCGATGGTTTGTCGGCAGAATGCGAGGGTATTGAGGAAGACGTTTTTGAGGATTCTTTATCACTGATGACCTCAAACGGACTCTCGTTTTGTGCAGATCCCATATTATTCAGACTTGTATTCTTACAGATGTCGCTGTTTACTTATGTTCAAGGACTTTTATTTACTTCAGAGATTATAACAGAGCACGGGCCAAAGTCAGCCCATGAAATCCAGAAGATGCCAATCATAAAAATTAAGGAATTAAGCGATCCCGGATTGACAATTTACCGTGATCTTCGCAATACAAATTTGACACGTCAGTCCGGCTATTTTATTGCAGAAGGCTGGCGAGTTGTCGAGCGGTTGCTAAAAAGTCGTTTTGAAATTCATTCGATCCTGCTGAACGAAAAACGTGAAAATTCACTTGTAGGAAAGGTTTCTGACCAGGCAGATGTGTTTGTATTGCCGGAACACGAAGCATCGCAGTTGGTCGGTTTTCAGTTTCATCAGGGGGTGCTGGCCTGTGCCAAGCGTGAGGAAATTCCTTCCTTGGAAACTGTCACCAGGCAAAGACCGGGTAGAAAACCTGTCGTTTTATGTTGCCCTAAAATTACCGCTCCCGATAATCTTGGCTCGCTGATACGGCTGGGGGCAAGTTTTGGGATTCAGGGAATATTGCTCGGACCCGGCTCTGTTGATCCCTACATTCGACGGGTTATTCGGGTTTCGATGGGGACGTTTTTCAATTTGCCAATTCGTTCCAGCTTCGAGCTTTTCAACGAATTGAAAGAACTTCGCCAACAAAACAGGTGCAGGATCATTGCGGCAGAAAAAACAGAAGGCTCACAAACTTTATGTGATCTTTATCAAACAGACGCCCTTCCCGATGCCACTGCTCAAACATGTCCGACAATCCTGCTGCTGGGAAATGAAGCGGATGGCCTGGCACAGCAATGGCTTGAACTGGCAGATGAGACATTGCATATCCCAATCCAGGCAGATGTCGATTCGCTGAACGTAACTCATGCTGCAGCAATTTTTCTGTATGAATTGGCCCGCAGGAAATAGTGTCTCGATTGTGCGTAGTTCATTAACGTGCTACCTTCGATTCACGATCGGTTTATAAATCCGGCACTTTTTGAGCCGAGCAGAAAAATGATTCCTTGAATATTGAAATATAGCAGTGAGAAATTTTCTGATGAAAACATTTGCAAAATCCAGCCGGTTTTCCATTCGCGGATTTATTCTATTGTTCCTGCTGATTGCTGGTGGCGATGTACTTGCAGAACAGACTGCTCCATTTCCGGGGAAGAAATCGGCCTGGAATGGTTTTGATCGATACGATTTTCAGGTTGAAAAGTTTTCTGTACTGGTTGTTGTTCCTCAGAAAGCTGCTGCGGGGAAGCCGTGGGTCTGGCATGGTGAATTTTTTGGACATAAGCCTGCTCCGGATATTGCTCTCCTTAATAAAGGGTTTCACATCGCTTATATGCGCGTGCCGAATATGCTTGGTTCTCCAGAAGCGGTGAAGCATTGGAATCTGTTTTATCGTGAACTGACCGAAAAACATGGCTTTGCCAAAAAAGTGGCTTTGGTCGGGCTGAGCCGTGGCGGGTTGTACTGCTACAACTGGGCGGCTGCAAACCCGGAAAAGGTAGCTTGTATTTTTGGAGATGCTCCGGTTTGCGATTTCAAAAGCTGGCCCGGCGGTAAGGGAAAGGGCAAAGGAAGCAAAGTTGACTGGCAACGAGTGCTGGATCGCTACGGTTTCAAAAACGAAGAGGAAGCTTTGAAGTACAAGAAGAACCCCGTTGATAACCTGGCTGCGTTGGCAAAACATGATGTGCCGCTGCTGCACGTGTATGGTGAAGCGGATGAAGTTGTTCCCTGGGAGGAAAACACCGGTTTGCTCGCCTCACGATATCGTCAACTGGGAGGACGAATCGATTTGATTGCCAAACCGGGCGTGAAACATCATCCGCACAGCTTACTTGATCCGAAACCGATTGTCGATTTTATTGAATGCTACGGTTCGGTTGGAAAGCCGCGTTCGTTGCCACCGCATCGTTCTGACCCGGTTGGAATACGTTCTGCGACACTTGAGCCAACGAAAAAAGTGGTTTACAAAGTGGTCGACGGGCATGAACTTTATCTGCACGTT
This sequence comes from Planctomycetaceae bacterium, assembly GCA_015487825.1. Taxonomy (GTDB): domain Bacteria; phylum Planctomycetota; class Planctomycetia; order Planctomycetales; family Planctomycetaceae; genus Rubinisphaera. The sequence continues at coordinate 1,978 of WFOZ01000429.1, read as the reverse complement.
TTCGAACCAAAGAATTTCCAGACAGATAATCAGCGTTCCTGTTTTCTCGTTATCCACGGTGGTGGCTGGGTCGGTGGCGAACCGCGGCGAATGTATCCTTTTGCTGATCATTTTGCGAAGCGGGGGATGGTTGGTATCAGTCTGGAGTATCGACTGTTTAATAAGGCAAAGGGAATTACTGTTTTCGATTGTGTAAAAGATGGTCGAAGTGCAGTACGTTTTATCCGCTCTCACGCTCAATCGCTTGGTATTAATCCGCAGAAAATTATCGTCAGCGGTGGTTCAGCCGGTGGACATGTTGCACTTGGGACTGCATTATTCGATGGTGTTGATGACCCAGAGGATCCCCTTGATGTTTCACCGGTTCCGAATATTCTTGCCCCTTTGTTTCCGGTAATTGACACCTCTGCTGCCGGTTATGGAAATAAAAGAATTGGAGAACGCTGGCAGGAACTGTCACCAGTGCATCACGTGAAAGCGGGGTTGCCTCCCACGATTATCTTTCATGGAACCGGCGATACAGTGACGCCATTTGCCGGTGCTGAAAAGTATCAGAAATTAGCGGTCGAAAAAGGGAACCAATGCGAACTGATTATCAACAAAGGGGGCAGGCATGGCTATTTGATGTTTGATGATAAGCTATATCTGGAGACCTTGGAACAGATCGAAAAATTTGTGGCTTCGCTGGAATAATTGTATCGTGCGAAATCTTCACGTGTAATCGGAATATATATTATGCTTAGACGTCATTTTATGCAGAATTTTGCAGCCGGAGCATCCGTTGCTTCGCTGCCACAACTCGCAATGGCAAAGAAAGTCGATAAAAAGATGACTCGCATAAAAGTGGGGCAGATCGGCACTAAACATGCCCATGCAGGCGGACAAATTCATACGCTTCGTGCGTTACCCGAGTTGTACGAATTTGTCGGCTATGTTGAATCGGATGAAGCCCGCTACAAACAGGTTGCTGAAACTCCCGTCTATCGAGGAGCAAAACGCCTGAGTGAAAAAGAACTGTTTTCAACACCGGGCCTGCAGGTGATTGCAGTTGAGACGGAAGTTTGTGATCTCCTGGCAACATCACTACGATGCATCGATGCCGGCTATCATATTCATCTCGATAAACCGGCGGGGGAATCTCTGAAGCAACTTGAAAAACTGCATCAAACGGCTGAGGAAAAGTCGCTGACAATTCAAATGGGGTACATGTTTCGTTACAATCCTGCGTTTCAGTTTCTGTTTAACGCAGTTCGACAGGGCTGGCTGGGAGATGTTTTTGAAGTACATGGAGTGATGAGTAAAAAGGTAGCAGTCCCCAGACGTCAGCAACTGGCTCGCTATGCCGGCGGTTCGATGTTTGAGCTCGGTTGCCATTTAATCGATCCGCTGTTTCACCTGCTGGGAATTCCGGAAAATGTTGTCAGTTATAATCGCAGAACAATTAAAAACGATCCGCTTTACGATAACATGCTGTCAGTTTTTGAATACCCCACAGCGACAGCGACAATCAGAAGTTCTGTTGTGGAGGTGAATGGGGGACGCAGGCGGCAATTTATTGTTTGTGGCACCAAAGGAACTATCGAAATTATGCCTCTGGAACCAGCTGCTTTGACCCTCACACTGGAAAAAGCAGAAGGAAACTTCAAAGCCGGCACGCAAGTGGTGAAGTTACCAAAATCGGAAGGAAGATATCACGGTTGCTGGAAAGAATTCGCCAAAGTAATTCGTAGAGAAACACCTTTTCCCTTCACACATCAACACGATCTGGCGGTTCAAAAAGCAGTCCTGACCGCAAGCGGATTGAGGAAGTGGAACGATGCATAACCTTTCAGGTACGTGAGGTAGATTCCCGTCTGTCCTCGCGCTTTTATCACGGGGCCGGACTGTTACTTTTTCCTGCCGGGCAAAGCTGGCGAGCTCCCGCTTAATATTGATATTCGAAGTAACTATTCAGCGGGAGGGTGGCTGGGGACAGATT
>WFOZ01000428.1 GCA_015487825.1 Planctomycetaceae bacterium | reverse complement strand
CTACAACCTGGAAGTCAACACCCAACACGTCTACCACGTTTCAGACGCTGGACTACTGGTCCACAACAGCAATGCGTGTGGATTCACAGGACAAGGTGTATTTGGAAGAGGGAGAGTTGCCCCAAGGAGTGTAGGACAGAGCGAACTTGGGAACGCTCTATCCGGATTGGGGCGTAATCCACTTAGTCGAAACTTGAATAGTCTCGATGAATTCGGTTCAGGCGCAGGATTTTCCGGCGTTTTTGATCCGGCCACTGGAAAGTTCCTCGCATATCCCAGTGGAGGTACTCGGCTGGCGAACAGCAATGTGCCGTTGAATCTTGTAGGTCAATTCGGCGGACACGCCGACGTGAACCGAGTCCTTTCTGAATTGCTCGGTAACAGCACGAACAATCGACTTGGGTTCAGCATGGTCCTCGATGATGCCGGTGACTTTGCTGTTCGGTTCAATTCTCGGTCCGTTAATTCACTAAACCCAAATTTCCCTGGTCGAACTGTGCCTGAGAACTTGCGTCAGCAGATTCTCAACGCAATTGAAGCCGCAACTGGCCGTGGAGCTCGCTCAGTACAATGAACATCATCGGTTTACAAGTACCCGAGGAACTAGAATCTGACTTAAGTATTGGGGGCCGATCACTGTCTCCCGCAGAGCATTCCCGTTTGAAGGAGCTTTTGCAATACGTGGAAAGTCCGCTTCCAGCGTTCTTCTCCTACGACGATATTATTCGGGCAAACCAATTGTGGAACTCACCACAAGCGACACACTATTTGGGTGTTGCAAGTGAATCGATTGTTCCCGGAAATATCGACGGGCAGCAAACGTTGATAATAGGACAGGCAGAGCCTGACAGTCCGATCGCTCTAGATTACCGCACAGCAGTGCCTCGTATCGTTTACTTCGGCGACATTGATAACGAGAGTTACTGGATTGAATTGAGCGAAGCCTACGGCAGCTTGTTCAGTCAGTTGGCAAAAGTAACGTAGTGACTGTCTTGGTTGTCAATTGAAGATGTGTGGAGATGTGCGTGTAAAATGGTCCCACCGTGGTGTTCTCATCTGTACTGGTGCGTAAAATCCTTTTCTGGATGTTCTCAAAAACATAGATCCCAACATGTTTTTCTTCAAAAACGGTCTTTGAACGGTTATGATAACTCTTTTCATTCCTACCATTTTGAGCGGGTCAATGTAGTCAGGTGAGTTACTCCATGAAAAAGCCCATTTTACGAGAGCGGTCTCGTTTTGCTTTTACGTTAATTGAATTATTGGTCGTGATTGCAATCATTGCGGTTCTGGTTGCGCTACTGCTTCCCGCAGTCCAACAAGCCCGCGAAGCCGCCCGCCGTTCCAGTTGCAAAAACAACCTGAAACAAATCGCTCTCGCCCTACACAACTACCACGATACCCACCGAGTTTTTCCCTTCGGGCAAATTAACAATATCCGCACATCATTTGGCTTTCCAACACGAACAACATGGGCACTTTATATCTTTCCTTTTATCGAACAAGCAAATCTGTATAAACAATTCTCGGGTGAGTTTGAATCAAAAAAATCGGACAAATTCACCGGGAAAAACACTATAATTTCAGTTCTCATGTGCCCTTCTGATCCTTACGCAGGAAAAATTGGAGAGGCTGGTTTTCAAGGGAACTATGTTGCCAGTTCTGGAGCAAGTGATCATGGAAGCACTGGCGATGCTCTGGGGCTAAATGGTATCTTTTTTGTTCGATCATCTACCAAATTCTCTGACATCATAGACGGTTCTAGCAATACATTGCTGTTAGGTGAAGTTTTGCAAAAGCCTAACCACACAAATGCCATAGATAGAGATTTCACAGCGAGTTATTACTTTGGGTGGGATATGGAAAGCTGCTTTAGTACTTTAAATAACCCTAATACTCTCGCACCCGACAATCACTTTGGAACTGGTTGTGGTAATTACCCTTGGGCTCCTTGTACGGATGACCCTTCGAAACCGGCCGTTATATACGCCCGCAGTCGCCATCAAGGTGGCGTCCAATTTGCATTTGCAGATGGTCGTGTTCAGTTTCTTTCTGAAAATATCGACAATACGATTTTCCAAGGTCTTGGTACTCGAAATGGTGGCGAAGTGCTTGGGGAGTATTGATTTTGTTCTCCGCAAAATGATAGCTTTCAATTGCAAAAATCATGGTATGGCATTGCAACCTGAGCAAGTAGCGTGTGCTGTGCACACCACGATAGAGATTTGACACTTCCTTTAATGCAATAGCAGGCGATACCCATTGGCAATGCTGTTGACCAGTAACTTACGAGTTGGCAACTTCAGCAGTTTCTGAAACGACCACTGAAAGATAGCTGGTTTCAAGAATCTGAAATCCCAGACTATGATACAAAGAAACAGCTTGGCTGTTAGCAGCCGTTACATCCAGATAGACTCGACTGGCACCTGAGGCAGCAAAGCCGATAAGAGATTGAATCAGAATCGCTCGCCCAAGTCCCAGGCCTCTGCAACTGGGCGAAATTCCTATATTCTGGATAGCACCCAGCTGATTTGATCGCAGCATTCCCTGAATTGTGCCGCAATATCTGGAGGTAGGGATATCTGATGGATGCCTGATCAGCCAGGTTGCAGCAGGCAGGAAATTTTTGCCCCTTGCAATTTCCCGCATCAACTTCTGGCAACCGGCAAAATGGCTTAAGCAGGGGAAAACTGTCGCATCGATTTCGCCGGAAAACGAGTCCGCTTTTACCATTGCATGAGTATCAACAAACCGGTCTTCCCATTGAACAAATTCGAACCCTGGAGGTAAAGCGGGCTCTGGAATAGGCTGTTTTTTAGCATCAAATTCCATTCGATATCGTTTGAAATATCTAACGGGCATCGAGTCAGCCTCAAAAAAAGGGGAAAAGACAGAAAAAGGAAGAGAAACGCTTCGGGAAATGCCAAGACTGGCAAGGGATATGGTAGATCATTACCTGACTTTATAATTTACAACTCTGGGGAGTTCTGTCAAATAAATAGCAATGTATCTGCTAATCTTTTTATAAACATTTGTGGCAGATGCTCTGTAACTGCTTTGAGGCTCTCAGATGAAAAAATCGCCATTAATCAGCCATTTTTCATAAAAAACACGAACCATGACTCATTGAATTTGATCCTGGAGAGTAAAAATGACGAGGAAACAACGCGAGAAGCCCTTTTCAACCGGTTCTCCGGCAGGTACAATCACCTTTTGCAGAATATTGGCGGTGTAGCTCAGCTTGGTTAGAGCGGCGGATTCATAAGCCGTAGGTCGGGGGTTCAAATCCCTCCACCGCTACTTTTGTCCTTTCGAGCCCTCCATTTCACATTTGTGGAATGTGAGGGTTTTTTCGTCTGATGGAAGTATCGAAAAACTATTTTCGGGAATCGTTGGCCGGTTGGTTGACAGAACACCGGAGCTTGTTAGAATTCCTCTCCGCACTGGCAGCAATGTCTGTGCTACTCTGCTTATGGAAGTGGGGTTTTGATATTTGGCAATTTGGTTGGTGATTTGAGTTCAGCATATAGTATGTGACGGCTGGTGCTCTTTGAATTACTGTTCTTGATCAGCCTCGGCTGGTTGATGGCAGAAGTGTGTGGTCTCAGAAGCCACTTAACGAGGAGTGCTAAATCAAACTTTTTTGTTAGCCATCGGTGCTGTGGCGGTCTTTCGGGATTGTTTCGCAGTGCTGTAAGCAAT
>WFOZ01000427.1 GCA_015487825.1 Planctomycetaceae bacterium | reverse complement strand
GTTTGCGAACGGCTCGCAAATTTCAGAAAAATATCAGTTTGGTTCCGGCTATGCCGGGTTAAGGAAATTCGCGGAAAGTATTCCCGTAAAAATAGAGGGAGCAGGGAGCATTTTCGATATTCTTAACCCGTACCAGTCTCCGAGCTTTGGGGGACTTCGGGGGGAACTGCAATTGGCGCAAATGCGAGGTCGCCCGAATTGGCGGCGATCTACTGCTCATCTTCCATAATGCAAGACGAAGTTGTTATACTTAATAGTCGCTTTCAGGGTACTGCAAGTCAGGGAAGGCGAGTGAGGCAATTTCAGGAGATTATTATTATGGAAAGAAGACGAAGTTCAGGATGAAAAAATCAGGTTCTCACCATTTATCACCGACGAAAATATTCCTGCGAGGTCTGGCGATCAGTTTGCCGACTATTTTAACACTTGTCATTCTACTTTGGCTAGGTAGCTTGCTGAACACGTACATTATCTCGCCGACCAATTCGACGGTGAAATTTGTTTTTGCCCAGTTCATTGATAACTCAATTCCACTGGACAATCTGGTGGATTTGCCCGAAGGTCCTTCGCTTCCATTCTGTGGCCGTAATTATCGTGTTACTGCCGAGTTGCAAAAAGAGTATCTTCAACAATGGAGACTCGCCCGGCAAATGCACACCGATGAAGTTCCGACCGAACAGCGAAAAGAGTGGCTACGTCTGTCGGAAGTTTTTGTGGTGATGGATAATCGAGCGGTTCCTTACATCGATTACGAAGAAGTTTCCCGGCACATACCGAAAAGCCGGATGCCGGTCACTCATACCGGATTGTATATGGAACTTGTGGTCGTTCGGCACTTCCCCGGGTATTTCCATCTCAGTGCGATTGCGATTTGCATTCTGATCGTTTTAATTTACATGCTTGGGCGATTCGTTACCGTCAGAATTGGTGCCTGGTTCATCGGCAAGTTTGAAACTCTTGTGATCAGTAGTTTGCCCGTTGTCAGAAATGTTTACAGTTCGATTAAACAGGTTACCGATTTTCTGTTTTCCGAAAACCAGATCGAAGTTCGCAAAGTGGTTGCGTTTCAGTATCCCTCAAAAGGAATCTGGTCACTCGGATTTGTCACCGGTGAAAGTCTTCTTGATATTGCTACCGAGGCCAAGGAGCCGTGTGTTTCCATTCTTGTACCGACCTCGCCAATGCCGATGACCGGATACACGATGTCTGTCCCAAAAAGCGAAACGATCGATCTGAATATCACTGTCGATCAGGCATTCCAGTTCATCGTCTCCTGCGGCGTCCTGGTTCCACCGCAGCAGAAAGTGACCGCAGAAGAACTCGAAAAACGACTACTGGAAAAACAAATCGAACAGGAAACGCCTCTGAATAATGACCCGGCAGAGTAAAAAATGCCTTGAAACAGGCCTCAAAACGGCAAAAAAGATTGACGAACCAATCACTTGCAAGTATCTTTATGTGATGGTCGATGCTATAACAATAGAGGCTACAGGCCGGAAAACCGCCCGTTAAGGGATCTCACCTGCAATTTCCTTCCGTATTGTTTCCTGCCGGGGAGGCACGAAATGTTGAATATACTTGGTTCTCGTTATTCACTGTGTGATGGAATTTCCCGTCGATCTGTGATGAAGCTGGGTGGCCTGGCGATGGGGGGATTATCGCTGCCTCAGTTGCTGCGTGCTGAACAGAACGCGGGAATCGGAGGGAACAAAAAAAGTGTCATCATGATCTTCCTGCCTGGTGGACCACCTCATCAGGATATGTGGGATATCAAGATGGATGCCCCTTCGGAAATTCGTGGAGAGTTTTCGCCGATTCAAACGAATGTTCCCGGCATCGAAATTGGCGAGATGTTTCCGCGCATCGCACAAATGGCAGATAAATGTGCCTTCATTCGTTCAATGGTCGGGTCCGATGGCAGGCATGATGCTTTTCAATGCCTGACCGGTCGCCGATTCAATCAGCAACCTTCCGGCGGGTGGCCTGCACTTGGTGCGGTCCTGTCGAAAGTTTATGGTTCGCGCGATCCAGCCGTCCCTGCGTTTGTCGGTTTGTCGCCACGCACCGGTCACAAGGAATGGGGAGACCCCGGTCAGCCCGGTTTTATTGGCGTCGCACACGCACCGTTTCAACCACATGGCGATGGTCGCAGCGATATGACGCTCAACGGAATTTCTGCTGATCGGCTTTCCGATCGTAAACAGGTGCTCGCCTCTTTAGATAACTTCCGCAGACAGGCAGATGCCTCCGGCATGATGGAAGGGATGGATGCGTTTGCTCAACAGGCGTTTGGTATTTTAACTTCGAGCAAACTGGCGGATGCGTTGGATGTTGAAAAAGAGGATCCTGCGTTGCGGGAACGATACGGCAAAGGAACGCCCAAGCTGGTTGCAGATGGTGGTCCGAAACTGCTTGATAACTTTCTGATTGCCCGCCGTCTGGTTGAAGCAGGCGTGCGATGTGTAACGCTCTGCTTTTCCCGCTGGGACTGGCATGGTGGCAACTTCAAGCGAGGCCGCGAAGATATGCCGATGCTGGATCAGGCGCTCAGCGCATTGATTGAAGATCTCGACCAGCGAGGTATGCTGGACGATACTTCAATTGTTGTCTGGGGAGAATTCGGACGCACCCCAAAAATCAACGGCAGTGCAGGTCGCGACCATTGGCCTCGTGTTTCCTGTGCGCTACTTGCCGGGGGAGGAATGCGAACCGGCAAAGTAATCGGTTCGACAAACAGGCTTGGCGAACACGCAGAAGACCGTCCGGTTCATTTTCAGGAGGTCTTTGCAACTCTCTACAAAAATGTCGGAATCGACCTCGACCATATGGCGATCCCCGATTTCCAGGGCCGCCCACGCTTTTTGGTTGAACATAACACCTACCGCCCGATGCCCGAACTGGTGTAGGCAACAGATTGTTATTTACAATGGTGGTCAGTACAATGTTTGATTTGATGCGTAATGTATCTTGATGATTTGTAAGTGACTTAATTATTTTCTACATCAATTCGAAGAAGTGGTACTGAAAGTGCAATTTCCATGTATTATTAGGGCATGCTGATCGCGACTGTTTGTGTTGCCAGGAAGCTAGCCTACATAAGGAAACAGTGATGAAGAAATACAGAACTATATTTGTTAAATTGCTCGTCGCGGCAATTTTGTTGTTTCCAGCGGGACAGTTTCAACTTACTGCCTGTACTGGGATTACGTTGAGGGCAGAAAATGGCAGTCTTCTTTTTGGGCGAACTCTTGAATGGGGGACTTTCGATCTAAATGGGCGAGTGATAATCATTCCACGCGGACACGAATTCATCGGACTAACTCCGAATGGGGATCGGGGCCTGACTTGGAAAGCGAAGTATGGCGTCGTTGGAATCGATGTTCTTGGCAAGGCGTACTTGACTGATGGGATGAATGAAAAAGGCCTTACGCTTGGACTTTTTTATCACCCCGGTTTTGCAGAGTACGAGAAGTACAATTCCAACATTGCCAGCAAATCTATGGGACCATTAGACGTTGCTCAATATCTACTTACGACCTGTACTTCCATTGCTGAAGTACGCGATGCTCTGGCTGAAGTCCATGTTGTTCCAGTTGTTGAACCTGCCATCGGACTTCCTGCCCCAATTCATCTAATGATTACCGAACCGACAGGTAAACAGGTTGTTATTGAGTTCATTAAGGGGAAAATAAAATTTTATGATGCACCTCTTGGTGTGATTACCAATTCTCCAACCTACGACTGGCATATGATAAACCTGCGAAATTACCTCAATCTCTCTCCTGTTGCATTGCCTGCTAAAAAAATTGAAGAACTGGATTTCAAGCCACTCGGCGGCGGTAGTGGAATGATTGGGTTGCCAGGGGACTTTACTCCCCCCTCTCGTTTTGTTCGCGCCGTTGCATTCACCCAAGCTGCTCGCCCTGTGAAGAATGGTTCGGAAACTCTGTACGAAATGTTTCGTATCCTGGATAACTTCAATGTACCACTCGGTGCATCAGAAGGATCTGGGGCACATAAAAATGAGGGAATGCGAAGTTCGACGATCTGGACGGTTGCGACCGATATTTCCAATAAGGTCATCTACTACCATACTCAGCACAATCGCCGTATTCGAAAAATCGATGTCGCCTCGATTGACTTCGACTCCCTGTCGACTGGGATTAAGACAATTCCGCTTGACAGAAAAAAGACTCAAGATATCGAAGACATTACTCCACGCCAGCCGCCATTGTCAAAATGATCGAGGATGTGTGCCAAGAGGGAATGAGAGTACCAGGAAGAAATCGTTCCGTAATTTTGAGGAAACCACCCCACAAAAGTTGGGATACACGATCGTTTTCCCAGCTTACGTTTTGCCCGCTCCAGGTCATTTGAATCAAAACACAAAAAAACGGGCGACCGCAGTGGCAGCCGCTCGTATGGTTACACAAAGGTTATGCCAGTACTTTACCTGCAACGACGATTGCATCTTCGGTTCGCTCGACGTTCTGCCCGTAGTTCTCGCCGCGTTGGCTGGCAGCAGGTTATGCAACAGCAATGATGATGAGCGTGGCAGCACCACAACTATTTGATGAACTGCAGGACTCAGAATTCGAGCAGCAGGTTTTAGGAGCACAACAAGTTTTAAGTGCACAACATTTTGATTTTGCACTGCAAAGCCTGCAGATGCCATTACTGCATTTTCCGCAGCACTTGCCTCTACATTCTTTGCATTCATTTTTTTCACAGACAGGTTTATTCGTTGTGTGTTGAATGGCCTGGTCCAGGACGTAAGATTTCGCCTGCCCGGTAACAGTTGGCCCTGCTGCCTCCGCTCTTGAAGTTGTCAGCCCGACGGTCGCTGTCAACGCAACCATTGACACCAATGCAAATGTTCTGAGTATTTTCTGTTCTCCTTTCAAATTACCAACTGCCGACTCCAGTCCGACAGTGAGGTCTCATTGCGATGACTATATCCCGTCAGAATAATAATCAAGCCCTTAATTTTCGACTATCGACCTTTTCTACAGATAAGGTAGTTTCTGGTGAGTCGTTCCAAAGGGCTCAATAATATTCATACTACCAACGGTCAAATTCTTTTCCTTTTGCGCATATTTTTAAGTGGCTTTGATTTTGGTGTTGGCGATTAGAATCAATCAATCGTGCTGTGGCGTGCGCCGCAGCACGGTTAACGTCTGGGCCAACTTTAAAATGAAGAGGCATTGAGGCTACGACAATAATTATTTAAGTGAAACTAAAAAACCTTGTCGCTTGTTTTTTGAGCCTGTTGCCACATTTTTGTGAAGAGCTTTTTCTGCTCAGCGAGTTTGGCGACGAGGTTTTCTT
>WFOZ01000426.1 GCA_015487825.1 Planctomycetaceae bacterium | reverse complement strand
CTGTTACCTCAGGATTTTGTGATTCAGTGACTGTTTCGATGCCGTTAGCCGTCTTGGTTACTTTTCTGGTAATCTCAGCGCGATGTTCAATTAGATAAAACAGAACCTCATGGTCTTTGCCCATCATCCCCTGTCCGCCGCGCCCTTGCATTCCACGTCCATGCCCGTGTCCGCCGCGACCTTGTCCACCCCTGCCCTGTCCCCCCCTGCCCTGTCCACCTCGTGAAGGGCCTCCTTTGGCCAAAACAGTACCATTCAGCTCACTAGCTTTCTCCAGGCTTTGAGCCTGCAGATCGCCAAAAGAAAACAGGCAAAGTGTCACTACGGAGGGCACCACAAATAGCTGGCTAAATTGTATCATCATTCTTTCCAATCTTTTCTAAACGCTACGTTCTGAACAGTTCCATCTCCAGGCCCGGAGAATTATATCCATAGTGTCATAAACGAAAAGAGGGAAAATTATCTACACAAATATCCGAATTGATTTATTGCCCCTGTTTACTTCGCAAATCTCATCAATGCCTGCTGTTCTTTCTTTGCATTAAAATCCGGATTAGGTTGCCGGGGGATCGGGGCTTTGATTTTTTGTTGCCATTTTTGAAGACGTGTCAGCAGTTCCTTTTTTTTCTGCGGGAATGTTTTACCAAGATTTGTTGTTTCACCGGGGTCGTCCTGCAGGTTGTAAAGTTCAATGCCATTGTCTTCAAAGTATTGATGCAATTTCCAGTCACCTAAACGGATGATGCTGCAGGGGCGGGTTCGGAACAGAGGATCGCGTGATTCTCTTCTCTCTGCACCTCGACCAGCCTGCAGGTAGGCGGGGAAGTGCCAGAACAGTGGGCGAGTTTCTAATGAATTCACTTTCCCTTTAAGCAAAGGCACCAGTGAAACTCCATCGACTGGTTGCCCGGCTGGTAAAGTTGTTCCGGTCATTTCACAAAACGTGGGATATAAATCGACAGCGATGATCGGTTCATTACACCGCGAACCGGGGCGCACAACACCGGGCCATTTGATGAAGAATGGTTCACGGATTCCGCCTTCATAATAAGTTCCTTTGTATCCACGAAGCGGAGCCATGTCTGTTGCAGAAGCCAGGCCGCCGTTGTCGGAAGAGAAGACGATAACGGTATTCTCTGTCAGTTCCAGTTCATCCAGCACGTCCAGGATCTTTCCGACTCCTTCATCAACGGCCTGTATCATTGTCGCCATGGCGATATGACTATGCAGCTTTCCCGGTTTCTTGTTTTGATATTTTTCCAGCAGGTCTTTTCGTGCCTGAAGCGGTGTGTGAACAGCAAAGTGTGTCAGATATAGCAGCCACGGTTTCTCTTTTTCCCGACGAATAAATTTCACTGCTTCATCGCTTAACCGATCTGTTAAATATTCTCCCGGCGGCGAATTCTTCAAATCTCGAATATTGAAAGGAGGATAATATCCTCTGGGAGGACTGCCCGAATGTGTCCCTGCAAAGTTGAAGTCAAAACCGTACGGAACCGGGTCGTTGCTTAAATGCCATTTCCCAATCGTTCCGGTTCTGTAACCTGATTGTTGGATGACTTTCGCCCAGGTTTTTATTTTGGGATCGAGCGTGTTCATTCCGGGGATGTGCAGTAAACGTCGATATTCTTTCTTGCCACGTGGGCCTGTTCCGACATTAAAAATTCGATGCCGGGGGCTGTATTGTCCGGAAAGCAGACAGGCCCGCGCCGGTGCGCAGTTTGCTGCACAGGAATAAGCATTCATAAAAACCATGCCCTGTTTTGCCAACCGGTCCAGATGAGGTGTTTCAAAAAAATCAGACCCCATGAAACCGGCATCTTTCCACCCGAAATCATCCAGATAGATGAAAAGCAGATTCGGTCGCTGAGCTGCCTTGAGTGATGCCTGCGAAAAATTCAAGCCGATCAGCATGGCGCTGAAACAGAACAAAAACTGACGAACCATTTCGATTTCCAATCGTAAAAAAAGCGAGCCGCGGAAGTTAATCTTCTGGTCGGTTGGTATTTCCAACAGGATAACCAGCAGTTTAACATCCCCGGCTCGCCAGGAAAACTCTTTACGATACGATTGGGTAATCTATCAGGCTGCTTTGGAATTCGCGTTACGTATCAGTTGTGTGATCCGTTCGAAGTCGTTCTGATTGGCAAAGTGCAGAAT
>WFOZ01000425.1 GCA_015487825.1 Planctomycetaceae bacterium | reverse complement strand
TCCGGGGATCGCTGTTATCCGGTTTCTTCTGAAACAGAGCCCGTGTGGTTTTGGGCGAAGTTTCCGTATTACTAACGGTAAAAGTTTGCGAACGGCTCGCAAATTTCAGAAAAATATCAGTTTGGTTACGGCTATCAGAATGAACCAGCCGTGCTGGGGAATCTGGTAACTACTCAGCGATGGGTGGCTGGGGACAAGTTGTCGGAAGTGTTGAGAACAATTGACGAGGACACCAGGCGACAATTTGCCCCCAGTGGGTATGAGGTTTCCTGTTCTGAGGGCAGATTGTGCGGAATTCCTCTGGATATTCAAACTTTTCAAATAACAATCTGACCCCAATCACCCCCCGCAGAATAGTCACGGAATCTGTTAATAGAACATGCTTTCGAGGATCCCCATGGACGAGCGAACCAATTCATTCGACTTAAAAGTTGTCTGGAAGATGGTGATTTGGGGAGTGGCTGTTGTTGGCGGTTCAGGCAACTTTTCCCTGCATGCTCAGGAGTGGGTCACCCGCTTTCAGTACGAACAATACCGTGTTTATTCGCAAGTGCCAAATCGCGAAATTGCAGCGGGAATCAAAGATTTGAAATCTTTGCGTCAGGCGATGAAGGAAAATCTGCAGATTAAACTGTCTGATCAGCCAATCGAATTGCACATTTTTTCTTCACAAAAAAACTATCGGGCTTATGTGGGCCCTCGCGTTCCGGAAGCGATCAACAGGCCGGCCGTTTTTGTAAAAGGACCGGATGCGTTGTGGGTATATGTGGTTTATCGACGAGGATGGGAAGTCGATTTACGGCACGAAATGACACATGCCCAGTTACATGGAGCGTTACCCTATTTACCGATCTGGCTCGATGAAGGCCTGGCGAAATATTTTGAAGTACCAAATTCGAAGCGAGGTTTTAACAAATCGCTGCATCAGAATTTAATCTGGCGACTACGTTTTCGGCAGGGGATTCGCACAACCGATCTGGAGAACCTGACCAGCTTTGTCGAAGTTCGTCCGGAACATTATCGCGACAGTTGGGCCTGGGTTTACTACTCGCTGCATTGCTCGCCAGGAACTCGCCGGTTTTTTCAGAAGTATCTGCAGGATATTCAAGCTGAAGAGGTCCCCGGTTCCTTCTTCGAAAATCTCTCCCGGTATTCACCCGATTACAACCGGCAGGCGGTAAAATTTTATCGGAACCATAAATAACGGTTTTTCCCACCAGATTCTGCTTCAGGCAGATCTCCAACACCGTAATTTGAGGCATGCATTCGAAATCCAATAAATTTTCCTGATAATTCGAAAAAAGTGTGTAGTAATCCATACGACCCGACCGAAACCTGATTATGGAATGAGAGTTTTATTCCATAACAGATAAATTTTCTGTAAACGCTTGGCAGTATCCGTACCACAAAAATACAGGCGGATCACAGTTGGGCGGTTCATGTGCGATGTTGTGTATGGACAAGTGCTTCGACTACAAAGTGATCTCCACACAGGAAGGACCAGGGATGAAAGGTTTCAGTTTATTAAAAGGAGCTGCTGTCGGCTTGGCATGTTTGGGTATGATTGTACCACAAACAACAATGGCTGCTGGCCCACAAACGGCACAGGTAGCTGCTAAAGTGCAAATTGCAGATGTTTCGCTGACAAACGGCACCCTGAGCGGGAAAGTTGTCAACGCACAGGGCAAACTGCTCAGTGGCAGCGTTATTAAAGTAAGCCTTGGAAATCGGGAAGTCGCCAGAACTGTTGCAGGACAGAACGGCGAATTCGCTGTCAAAAACCTCACCAGTGGAGTTTATCAGGTCTCTACAGGGCAAACTCAGGCTGCAGTACGACTGTGGGAAGGGCAAGCTGCTCCTCCTTCAGCCAAGAAAAACGTTCTGCTGGTCAGCGGTCCTGTAACTCGTGCTCAGTTGGGCGGACTGGGAGCTGCTCATTACGGACTTGCTGCTCTGTCACTAACCGCAATCGGTCTTAGTGCAGCTGCATTATCTGACAATGGCGATACGATTGTTGTCAGCCCGTAATTGAAGAACAATAACAGGCTGTTATTCTGCACTGGTTAGATGATTGTCTGAAAGTAACTATTCAGTTTGTAGCGGACCACCGCGGAAACAGGAGGCTCCACCTCCCATCGTAGTCCGCAATAGCGGACCCTACGCCAACGCTGAATAGTTACGTCTGAAAAATCAAAAAGCCCATTCTCAATAAAGAATGGGCTTTTTTTGTGTTCTGGCATCAGAGTTGCATTTGTTTTTACAGGTAGTCAGTTGCAACGCGATAGCGTCTGGTTCCTGCGGTAGTGAGAGAAGCTGTGGAATAGTGCCCAGCAGCTGATGTTCAACCCAGGCCAGGGAATCTTTCTCGGTGGAGCCGGAAAGTCATATTGTTGAAATTTGCCTCAGCAGTGTAATATCTACAAGGAATCTGTAAAAAACGCATGAGCTTCTTATACTT
>WFOZ01000424.1 GCA_015487825.1 Planctomycetaceae bacterium | reverse complement strand
TTCATCGAGTTCTGGTGTTCGCTTCATAAAACTCATGCTAAACGCAATAGTAACTATTCAGCGTTGGCGTAGGGTCCGCTATTGCGGACCACGATAGGAGCTGGAGCCTCCTTTTTTTGCGGTGGTCCGCAAT
Source organism: Planctomycetaceae bacterium (assembly GCA_015487825.1). Classification (GTDB taxonomy): domain Bacteria; phylum Planctomycetota; class Planctomycetia; order Planctomycetales; family Planctomycetaceae; genus Rubinisphaera. Next base: position 3,025 of record WFOZ01000424.1, on the reverse strand, counting down.
AGCGAACCCTACATACAACCTTAATTTCTGTAATAATCAAACATCGCTGAATAGTTACACGCAATATTGATATTAACCTGACGATTATTGAAGTTAGTGATAACAGGGCAGAAGGAAGAGACGGCATCATGCTCTAACCCAGATTATCCACGCGCAAATAATCCGCTCTAAAGGCCAGCGGGCACGGCTGTTTTTTGCAGCCGTAACAAGAATGAGATCTAAGTAGTTTACACAAGCCACAAAAAAACTAACCACCAGTGGTATAAAGATGTCGGACGAACTTTCTCCCGAACAAATTGAAGAGATTAATCAGGCTCTTATTCAGGGAAAAAAGATTGCTGCAATAAGAATTTATCGGGACGCCACCGGCCAGGGACTGAAAGAAGCTAAAGATTTTATTGAGGCCCTGATCTCCAAATTAATGGAGCAGGACCCGGAAAAGTTTGCTCATCTTAATAAAGCAAGTGGATGTGCAGGCATGATTCTGCTGACTCTGATGGCTTCTTTAGGGGTGCTTGGAACATCCCTGGTGATGGATTCCACTTTTGCAGACACTCCAGTAAAAGTAGTAAAACAGCAGACAACATCACCCGGTTACGATTCCATCGAGAAGTACAGCAAACTTCAAGTCTCGGACTGGCAACTGATTGTTCATCGCGATTTAATCGAGAAGGAACCGGAACTCTGGAAGCGGGTTGAACAGGAATTAAAACACCAGTTTTATCAAATACACAGACGAGTCCCTGCTGAAGCCGTCAAGAAATTGAAGCTTGTCACTATCTGGGTAGAATTGCAGGAAGGACATCACCCGGGGCTTGTGTACCATCCGAACCCCGACTGGTTAAGCAACCACAATATGAACCCGAAGAAAGCAGGTTGTGTTGAAATTGCCAGTGCCCGAAATTTCGTGAATTGGTCCCTTACTCAACCTTATTGCATTCTCCACGAAATGGCTCACGCCTGGCACCATCAGCAAATGCCCGGCGGTCATGGGAACAAAGAAGTTTCGCTCACTCTTGAGCGTGCTAAACAGCGAGGGCTATACGGTCCCGTTTTGCACATCAAAGAGAAATCCCGAGAGGCCTACGCCGGAAAAAATCCGATGGAATATTTTGCAGAATCGACCGAAGCCTTTTTCGGTACGAACGATTTTTATCCTTTCGTACGATCTGAGCTAAGACAGTACGACCCCGAAATGCACGATCTGCTGGCACGGGTATGGGGCGTAAAGAAATAAAGCGAGACCTCCAGAGACTTGCACTTCCGGACAGAAGCGTCAGTCTTTGTTAATCTAATCGGCAAGCTCTGCCTTATTCGATATCGCACTCTTTTTTCAATCGTTGAATGACAGTCTGCTTATGGTTGGCAACCTGTTGTTCGGTCAGGTCCAAAACTTCTGCCACTTTTTTGTTGGGCCAACCACGCACGAACAACAACTCATTGCACTTTAATCGCTCGAAATTGCGATCTGTTTTCCACTGAGTAATCATTTCTCGAAGCAGATTCGCAATCGCGATTCGTTTCTGATTTCCCCATTCTTTACTGCGAGCCATGCTCGATGCTTTTCTCGCATCGCCGGGAAGCGGGGAAGAATCGTCATTCAATTGAATACTCGGACGGCGTCCCTGCTTACGCAGTGCATCCGTGATTTTATGAGCCGTGATGCGAAACAGAAACGATTCCAGCGAACTTTGCGATTCATCGTAATTGGGCAAACTCGTCAAAAAACCAATAAACGCTTCCTGCACAATATCTTCAGCCAACGACAAATTTCCCACCCGGCTTTTTGCAAACGCGAGCAGCCGCCCTTCATACAAATCGATCACATCCTGCCAGGAGTTTTCATCTCCCTGCCGGATCCGATCAATCAAATTGAGTTCAGCCGAGTTGTGCATGGTATGTTTATGTCAGCAAACATTGGATTTGGCGAGTAGAATTGAAAAGTGTTGGTGAACCTGTTCGAATTATCTTACGTTCTTAATGGTAATCAAACCATGAACATTTCAAAAACAATGAAAACTCGCAAACAGCGACTCCTGTTCCTTGTAGTTGCCTCTCTGGTTATCTCTGGGGGATGGTTTGGGTGGAATATATCATATTCGGCAAGAGGTTGGGGACCGCGATATCAACAATGGAAGAATATCGCGACATACCTGGCTGGTGTTGAAGCGAGAACATTGAGCAAATCCGAACCAGAGATTCAGGCTCGATTTTGGCTCAAGCAGGTGGCTACTGTCGAAAATATTGATAAAGACGCGAAGTTGGCAATGGGGGCTGCATGGATACTGGATGCACCTCACCCAGAGTTTGTCCAACGGTATTTCCAGAGAAAAAAATCACCTTCATTTATCGATCTACCTCTTGGATTTCAGCTCGAACTAGACGACCAAGCCATTCATGAAGCTCAAGAAGAATTTGAAAATCTTTGCCGAGACGAATGTCTCAAACATATTGAAACAGCGACGCAATTGGACAGTAGTAATGTTGAAACATGGCGATCTCGTGCGATGCTGCTGTTTCAGTACAATCTTTGGGGATTTGAACTGAAACCACGACAAAAAGAGTGGTTGAGCGTTCTGGAACAATGTGCAAAACACGATCCTGAAAATGCTCTTTACGACTATTTAGCCGCAGTACAACTCTGGAGTTCCTCCGCAAAATATGATTTTGATGCAGACCTGGATGGCTACACTTTAACAATCAGCAATCACAAGAATTTCGAACGGGGAAACGCTCGCTTCGAAGCAGGATTGCGCAAACCTTCTTATCAGGCAGGCACTGCTGGATACACCTCTGCCATTTCATTCCTGAAACAAACTTCAGTTCCACGTGCTGATTACGTTTCTATCGCCGGCAACTTACAGATCGATAATCGCTCGACCCATTTGTTATTCATGATGATGAGATGGCAAGGCGTCAAACGAGATGTTGATGAAAGACTGGGCAATATCGATGCTGCCGTGAATGCCTGTCGGGACATAATGCAGGTTTCGAAACAGACTACACAAGCTGGCAACCATCCATT
>WFOZ01000423.1 GCA_015487825.1 Planctomycetaceae bacterium | reverse complement strand
TAGTAAAAGTTTGCGAACGGCTATCAGAATGAACCAGCCGTGCTGGGTATCTCTGATACTCTATTGAACAAGGTCGGGCATTCTGTCTGCCTTCATTTCGGCATACTTAAACGATACAGACATTGAGTCTCTGTGCTCCGCTTGGCGAAGCATTTTGGATAGGGTGACATGGCGGTTATTCAGGCAGATTTTCGAGCCGTTGGCGAACGCGAACTCCCTTTGCGTACGCGTCCCGACTTGCTGATTAAGCGAATCGGGTATCTCGGCACCGGTTACTGGATTGTCAAAGATCCGGTGGCGCTGCGCTATTATCGACTGACAAAAGAACAATTCTGTGTTTTGGAATGTCTTGAACAACCAAGCACGCTGGATAAAGTTCATGAAAAACTTCAGCTTGAAAACCCGGCCATCCCGGTAAAGATATCTGATGTGCAGCGGCTGCTGGCAGATTTGCACGAGAAGAATCTGCTTTACACCAAACGGCAGGGGCAAGGCCGCCCTCTACTGCATCTTCAAAAGAAAAATCGCAACAAGGAAGTGGTGCAGGTACTGAAGAATTTTCTGTTTCTGAAACTACCCGGTTTCGATCCGGAGCAAATTCTCGATGCGATTTATCCATTTTTCCGTTGGATGTACAGCCGATGGGCGGTCACGATGACCGTTCTCATTTCAATTGCGGCGTTACTTCTGGTGACGATTCAATTTGAAGAATTTCGCAGCAAGCTCCCCGAATTTCAGCAGTTTTTCGGCTGGCCCAATTTGATGTATATGTGGGTTGTCATTGCGATGGCAAAGGTCATTCATGAATTTGGTCACGGTTTGACATGTAAACATTATGGGGGGGAGTGTCATAAAATCGGGATGATGCTGCTTGTTTTCAGTCCGACACTGTACTGCGATGTTTCCGATGCCTGGATGATGAAAAATAAATGGCACCGTATCGCAATCGGTGGAGCAGGTGCTTACATCGAAGTGCTGCTTTCTTCGCTTGCAGTCTTTGCCTGGTGGTTTTCCGCTCCCGGATTATTCAACCATCTCTGCCTGAACCTCTTTTTTGTGACGACGATTTCGACAGTCATTTTCAATCTGAATCCGTTGATTCGTTTCGATGGCTATTACATGCTCAGCGATTATCTGGAAATCCCCAATCTGAAACAAAAGGCAGACAAAGCGTTAATGAAAACGTTTGCCTGGACTTGTTTTGGCATCCACATCCCAGATGACCCATTCGCTCCGGACCGAAAAAAATTCTGGTTCATTGTTTATGCAATTGCCTCCTGGATTTATAAATGGGTTTTGGTATTAAGTATCGCATTTTTCCTTTACCAATGGATGAAACCTTACGGATTACAGTCTTTGGCAGTGACATTAACTGCTGTTTCGCTTGGAACCATGATTTACGGGCTGGGACGCTCACTTTACCAGATTTTTTCGATGCCCAGGAACGAACCGATGAGTAAATTCAAAGCCACGATGACAGGTGTGATCACAATTGGCCTTCTCGCTGCAATTCTAGCGATCCCGGTTCCGTGGTGGATTCATTCCAGCTTTCTGATTGAACCGCACAACGTGCAGCATGTCTATTCTATCACGTCCGGGCATCTCGAAAAGGTTTCCATCAAGCCGGGGGATAGCGTGAGCAAAGGTGATGTATTGGTGGTGATGAACAACGAAGACCTTGAAGATGAAAAACGTCGTCTCATTCAACAATTAAAACTTGCCCAAACACAACGAAAAACATCTTTAGCACTTAACAGTTCCGATGAAATAAAAATATCCAACCAACGAATTGCGGCTATCGAAGGACAGGTCCGTCTGATTGATGAGCAACTTGAGAATCTGATTATCAAAGCTCCGGTAAGTGGTCGCATTGTTGCAGCTGAATCAGTGCCGGAGCCAACTGTTACAATCAGTGAAGACCCGAAATTACACAACTGGTTTGGGACTATTTTTGAACCACGAAATGAGCAGGCTTTTATCGAACCAGCCACGCATCTGTTAAGCATCGCTCCAGATGACGATGTGCAGGCCGTTCTACTGGTTTCACAGGATGACCGTAACGAATTGCAGGTGGGCACGCCGGTGCTGTTGCGTTGCTATCATCTTCCGGATCGAAAATTCGAAGCGGTAGTAACTAAAATTGCCTACCGGCAAAGTGATTTTGCTCCTCGACAGCTTTCCAACAAAAGCGGCGGTGATTTATCGACCGTTACCGATCAGCAAGGCCGGGAGAAACTGGCGGAACTGGCGTATCAGGCAACCGTCAAACTGACAGAAGATACCGATTTAATGCGCACCGGCTTACGCGGCCGGGCACGCTTTATTGTCGATAAACGTTCTTTGGGCGGCTGGTTCTGGAGATACCTCAAACAAACATTTCACTTCCGATTATAATAAGGAATAGTCCTGAAATAACTTCCCTATTTCAAATGGATTCAAATTGTAGGGTGCGTCGTGACGCACCTTTTTC
>WFOZ01000422.1 GCA_015487825.1 Planctomycetaceae bacterium | reverse complement strand
CAGCAGACTTGCTATTCAATCAAAATGTAACATAAAATTCCACTCACAAAACACCCCCTGTTTGGTTCCGGCTACGCCGGGTTAGGGCAAATAAAAGAAAAAATCCGTAACTATTCAGCAATGTTTGATTTTGCAGGAATTAATGTTGCATGTAGGGTTCGCTATTGCGGACCATCGCATGAAGCAAGAGGTTCCACTCCCCAGCTTGGTCCGCAATAGCGAACCCTACGGCTTATGTATATCCAATTGGCACAATAGCGCAGGCCGCATGACTGGTGACAAACCGCCGAATAGTTACCTCATTTCGTTGATAAAGTACCAATATGTAGCAGATTGGTGATTCTACCGCGAATTTCTTTCCGATTTGTGACTGCTGACTATTCCGGGATAATTCAGGCAGGGATATTCCGAAGATGCGCTACCTCGCAAATGCAGATTCTACAAAATGCTCTTTGCGAATTTTGACCAAACTGCTACAGTGACCGGTCGATGGGGGGGGGAATCCGTGTTGAAATGGTCGTCTTATGGGATGAGACGCAACCGTTTTTGCTGATTTTCCAACTGGAACAAAGATAATTTACTACTTCCGCGTGGATCGTCTGTCAGATCCTCCGGTCGAGATATTTCATTGAGCAATGCCTGAGAAGGTCATTGAGTGCATCAGGAAAGGACTCCGATATGCATAGCCACTCGTGGCGTCTGCTTGCAACAGGGCATCTGCACCTCGACAGTCAACTTCAGGATCTCTCGGTTGCTGAAGATGATCAGCACGAGATCATTCGAGATGCTACTTTGAGCGCCTTCGAACTGATGATCGAATCAGCTCTGGAGCACTCTATCGATTTGTTGCTGTTAACCGGGTCTCTTTGTACAAAGCCTTTAACGTTACGCGCCTGCACTATTTTTCGCGATGGTATTGAAGCGATTCTTGAAGAAGGAATTAAAGTTACCTGGGCAGCGGTGGATTATAAAGAAGTCGGTCTTTTGCAGAAACTTAACTGCTTGCCGGCAGATATTTCAATTCTCAGCACAAAGGGCAAACAACAGCGAATCGAATTAGACGCAGCTCACTTTTCCGCCCTGACAACCGGTTCAACAAAAACCCGATTTGGCACCATCTGCTGCGAACTGATTTCCGATCAACAAACTGATGAGGCTGCTGGTGAAACTTCTTATATCGGAATAACAGATCAGGCGATTGGTCATCTCCCCCAGAAAAACTCTACGGACAGAACCGAAGACGAAAAATATCAGCTCATCATTTCCGGAGAAGCACAGCGCTGCCGCACAACCAGACATCAGAATAGACTCTATCACTCTCCCGGTGCAATCCAGGCGTTAACAAAAGATATCACCGGACCTTGTTCTGCCACATTAATTGAAATTGATTCGCAGGGAGAAATTGAACTGCGTCCTCTGCCAACATCGGTTGTGATACGGGAACGGATCGAATTAAGCGTTCCGCACAAAATCACGCTTGAAGAATTACTTGAACAAGCTGAACGCGAACTGCTCGAACGATTGGCTGCTTACTCTTATACCCCCGCCCGGTTACTGCATCTCTCGTGGGAAATTCGTGGACCGCACCCCCATGTGATGCAGTTTTCCAGCCTGGAACTGCAGGAACTGCTTTCTCCACTACAACCACTCGATGAACTTTCGATCCTGCATGAAGTTAATTTGGCTCCGCAATTAACAGGCGAAGAAATCGATGGGAATAAGCTGCACGAAAAACAATTAGGAGAACAGTTCCTGCAACTTCTGGGAGATCAGAATTCACCGTTTTCAGAGACAAATATCGAAGCGTTACAAGAGAAGCTGGGAAGTAAAACCGTTCTGATCAAGGAGCTTCTTACAGGTTTATCAAATAAAGAAATTTGTAACCGGGCAGCAGAACTGGGGTTACTCGCCTTACAGGAACGATTAAGAGAAGCTGGCTGAACAAATAACCTAACCTGTTCCCAGGCCCTGGCTTGGGAACGAGCGAAATCAACAGTCCGCACAACGGACCGTACAATAAGTCAAACTATTATCAGGGCAGGACCAGGGAGCGGTCGATGAAAATTACGGATATCTTGATTGAACAATTCGGTCGATGGAACGATTTACTATTACCCGTTCGCAAAAAAGGAATCAGCCTGATTCACGGCCCGAACGAAGCAGGCAAATCGACGCTGCTGCGATTTATACGGGGCGTTCTTTACGGATACCCGGCTGCTGGCCTGATTACCTCTCACGGAGGCGACAGAACAACCGGCTGGGGTGGTTCTCTGCGGGTCAAACATCATGGAGAACATTATGAACTGACAAGACGAATTGAAGAAAATGGTCGGCAGGCATTTCGTGTTTCCCATAAAAATCATGCACTGACCCCCCAACAATATGAAAAGAAAATCCTTCAACAGGTTAATGCTGATGTTTATCGCACAATTTACACACTCGGCCTGAAAGAACTGCGGGAACTGGCCACGTTGCAATCCGAGCATATCGGCGAATATATTTATGGAACTTCGCTCGGGGCAGTCGGTCAGCAACTGCTCAGTTCCAGCAATCAGACCCGTCAGTTTTCAAATGCCCTGGTTGATGAAAAGCACGATCAGGGAAAACTGTTCGATCTCTCCGGACAATACAACTCCCTTCAGCAGGCGTTGAGCCGGGCTGATAATGTATTGACTCAATACGAACTGAGTCTCGAAGAACAAAAGAAACTGGAAAAAAAACAGGTTGAGCGAAAACATCGACTTGAGCAATTGCAGCGAGAACAGGGAAATTATCGTTTTTTAAGCCGCATCTGGAAACCGTGGAAACGTCATCGCGAATTAACAGCACAGTACAAT
>WFOZ01000421.1 GCA_015487825.1 Planctomycetaceae bacterium | reverse complement strand
CGTTGAAGTACCGCTGGGCGATTGAAAATGAATGGAAACTGATTCTCCCCCACGAGCCTCGTGTTCCGAACGGTACCGTTGAACTTTTCAATCTGATTAAAGATCCCTACGAAAAAAAGAACCTGGCGAAATCGCATCCAGAAATCGTCAAAAGCATGACAAAGAAAATTGACGGCTGGTGGAAAGTCGATTGATTAAGTATCGGCTAGATAACAACTGTCGTCACTTTGATGTTCTGCTTTCTTGGCTGAAAGCCAAAATCACCATAGCCTGGGGCAACGCCCCAGGAGGAGATGGGGCGTTGCCCCAGGCTATGGTGAAAGAGGCCTTTGGCCAAACAAAATAGGTTCAACGACAAATGTTGTGCCACGGCTCTGTGAGCCGTGCGGTTTCGCTTTCTTTTTAGTCTTCTTTATCGAGCCTGAATCGTGATCAAGGAAAATTCAATGCAACGGTTTTATCTCTCCTGCCTGCTTCTACTGTTCCTATTCTCGCCATTCAGCACCGCGACCAATGCGGCTGAAAAAACGAATGTGATCATCATCTACGCCGACGATTTGGGCAACGGCGATTTAAGTTGTTACGGACATCCCCAATTCAAAACGCCTTACTTAGATGAAATGGCTGCACAAGGGGCACGGTTTACTCAGTTTTACAGTTCCTGTGCCTACTGTGCTCCCTCACGTGCTTCTTTAATGACGGGGCGATATCCGTTTCGTAACAATATGATGCTCGGTAATCCTCTCCCCAAAGACGATTTCCAGGTTAGGGACCGCAAAGTCCCGCCGCCCAGTGATAAATTGGGGATCCCCTCCGAAGAAGTCACGCTTGGCGAACAATTTCAACAGGCTGGTTACCGCACAATCTGCATCGGGAAATGGCATTTGGGGCATCACCCTCGCTATTATCCGACACGCAACGGCTTCGATGAATATATGGGAATCCTCTACAGCAACGATATGCACCCGGTTGAATTGTGGAAGAATGAAAAAATTATCGAATACCCGGTCGTGCAGGCGACTATCACCAAACGGTACACCGACCGTGCATTGCAGTTTATCGAACAGAATAAAAACGAACCGTTCTTTCTGTACCTGCCTCATGCGATGCCCCACAAACCGCTCGCCTGTTCCGAAGAATTTTATGGCAAGGTCAACGGGAAAAAATCATCTGGCTTGTATGGCGATGTGTTAGCAGAACTCGATTGGAACATCGGGCGGGTTTTGAAACGGTTGCGCGAACTTAACCTGGAAAAGAAAACGCTTGTCCTGTTTACCAGCGATAACGGTCCCTGGTTTGGTGGAAGTACCGGCGGCTTGCGTGGAATGAAATCGAAATGGTGGGAAGGCGGTTTGCGAGTCCCGATGATTGCCTGGTGGCCCGAAACGATCCCCGCGAATCAGACAATCGATCAACCAGCGATCATCATGGACCTGTTCGCAACCGCTCTTTCGGCTGCAAAAGTTCCGTTACCACAAGGCCGGGTGATTGATGGCGTCAACCTGCTGCCGGTGATGATCTCGCAGGAAAAATCACAAGACAGGCCACTATTCAGTTTTCAAGGAAAGGTAAATACCGTTCGTCTGGGAAAATGGAAATTACATCGCAAGGTGCCAAATGATCGAATGATGTCAGATGACTGGATCGACCCCCGCGCTCCCGATGGCGTGACCTTACTTGCTCCTTTTGAACAAGCTCGCCCCAGCGAATACCCCGGCTTGCAAACAGGAGACAGCCCAAAGGGATTCGCGTTATTCAATTTGGAAACAGACCCGGCTGAACAACAGGACCTTGCCAGCAAACACCCCGAAGTCGTTGAGGAACTGAAAACACTCCTGAAGCAAATGCAGGAAAATCAGGGAAAGCCGATCGGTGAAGGGAAGCGAATTCAAAATTGAGTCCTATTGCCACCACACGACTCATTCACATAACAAGCATGCAGATACCGGCAATTACTGCGATAATGACAATTGAAATCAGACAGTAGCATATCGTAACCAAAAAAGATTTCCCGAAAGTAGCTGGTAATAGAACAGTAATCATTCCTGCCATAACTATTAAGCTCACAGGTATCGAAATAAGTTGGGCAGTCATGTTGACTCCTCTTGCACCATTTACTGCAGGTTCAACAGCTAGGACCGATCCAATAATGAATCCTGCAGCAGCATTAGCAATCGAAGTCGCAAAAGTAATTGCCATCGCTTTGCCCATGGATGGTTCCGGCAAAGTCGATGATTTACCGACTATAACATTGAATAGACTAATCGAGGCACGAAGTATGATAGCACCAACAAGCGTTGCAACAACAACCATGGCGAGCATCACCAACAACGCAGCAACAATGGGATATGCCATAAAAATTACCCTTCTGAAAACATTCAAGTGGAAGAATTAAGGAGACTATTCAGGTCACATTCCTCTCACTGAATAGTTACGAATTAAGTAGCCGAACACTACAGTGCAAATGCGCAGGTGCGGTGTCGATACTAGCTGTAGACAAATGAATATTCAACTGACGCGGTGCGGAATCAGGAGAAGTTTTCAGCCAAGAGTCCCATAGCGATGTGATTTGCCCGCTTCTAATAGTCGAGGCACTTCACAAATTTAAGGCAAACCGGACGTCTTGAAATAATCTGAATCTAACTGGACAGCGTCAGGGTCCAACTCGTTCTCAAGCTCCTGCTTGGGAACGAGCGGCTGGGAAAGCTCTTCTACCCTCGTATTTTCGTTCGTATGAGATGGTTTTTATTCCGGTTTGAAGTTGAAACATCGGCCCCCTCGCTGCCTAAGTGAACCTTGGCAGTGAGGGGAGCATTACTGAAGGAAAACCAGGGGAAGCCGATCGGTGAAGGGAAGCGAATTCAAAACTGAGTCCTGTTGAGCAAATGGTTATTTAGCTGGAGTTCACGCTTTAGCATTGCCAAATCAGATCGTTTAGTCGTTGCTCAAAATGATAAAAATATCACACCGTATCGATGCGATATTGTTTTGCATCAGGAAGCATTGTATCCTGAAACGGTGTGCATTGTTGTTTCCAGCCTGCCGTCATATCGCTGTTGTGATCAATGTGATCTTAACGGCAATTCCAACAATGATGGCAACTCTCTTTCCTGTTGGACCGTGAGTACATGATGAAAGACTTTACGACATTATTCTTTCTTGCTGTGTGGTCGCTCACCTTCTGTTTTCTGCCGAGAAGTTCAGACGCAGCGGACATCGATTTTAATCGTGAGGTACGCCCAATTCTTTCTGAGGCCTGTTTTCAGTGCCACGGACCAGATGCCGAGCATCGCGAAGCGGAGCTGCGGCTCGATATTGCTGCTGATGCGTTGGCGAAGCTGGATGATCATTACGCGATCGTGCCGGGGAATCTGGCTGAAAGTTCGGTTGTGGCACGAATCACGACAACCGATTCCGATTTACTCATGCCACCGCCGGACAGCGAACGGAAGCTGGCACCGTCACAAATCGAGATTATCAAAAAATGGATACAACAGGGAGCTGAATACGAACAGCACTGGGCGTTCCAGAAAATTCGAAATCCGCAGCCGCCTGCGGTCAAACAGAAAGCCTGGGTACGTAACGGAATCGATGCGTTTGTATTGAAGCGTCTTGAAGGAAAAGGAATTGCTCCCTCTGCTGAGGCAGATCGTTACACGCTTATTCGTAGAGTCACAATCGACTTGACCGGTTTGCCTCCCACACCTGAAGAAGTAAAAAATTTCCTGAACGATCATTCTGAAAATGCTTACGAAAGAATGGTGGATCGTGTCTTGAGCAGTCCGCACTATGGTGAAAAGTGGGGGCGGCACTGGCTTGATCAGGCACGTTACGCCGATACCGATGGCTACACTGTCGATTCAAAACGCTCAATCTGGCCGTATCGTGATTGGGTGATTGAGGCGTTGAACCGTGATATGCCTTTCGATCAGTTTACGATTGAGCAGCTCGCTGGGGATTTGCTTGAAAAACCGACAACCGAACAACTGATCGCGACCGGCTTTCATCGCAATACGCTCATCAATGGCGAAGGGGGGACCGACAACGAACAGTTTCGTAATGAAGCGGTTGTGGATCGCGTCAATACCACTGGTGCGGTCTGGCTCGGCTTAACGATCGGCTGTGCACAATGTCATAATCATAAATTCGACCCGATTTCTCAACAAGAATTTTATGAAATGTTCGCGTTCTTCAACAGTTCTCAGGATGTCAATACACGCAACCCGAAACTGGCAGTCAGTTCGCCTCAGCAACGGGAGACGCTTAGCCAGATCGAACAACGCCTGAAACAGGCT
>WFOZ01000420.1 GCA_015487825.1 Planctomycetaceae bacterium | reverse complement strand
GCTGAATATGAATCGTTACCACTTCAGACTTCCGATAAAGTACATAAACGGGAACGTCCCAGCGGGCGTATTCATCGAGTGGTTGCGTTGCCGATGGCTGTAGAAAATGAGACGGCTGTTGCTCGCGCAGAGAACGGTGTTTTCAAAATTGAACTGAAAAAAGCAAGCAACTTACGTCCTCGCAAGGTTCCGGTCACTGTTTTGGATGACTGCGATTCGAAAACAGATTCCCAAAAAGAAAACGAGCCGGAATCTGCTGCAAACTGAGTCTGTGGGTTTATCCTCCCGGGTAACTTCTTATACTACTAAAAAACAGAACTCTTTGCGGCTTGCGCAAACTTCCGACATTTCGGTTACGGTTGTCAAAACAATCCAACTGTACCGTAAAATCGCAGTCTTGGAAGGTGCAGCCGTTGAATGAGGTATCCGGGAGAGAGTTGTGAGCACAGCAAGTGATGAGAAGCCTGAGCAGTCTGACAAAACCGGCCCGGCTGCGTTGCTGGGCGAATTTCGTGAAGCTCAAAGTGTTTTCTACAAAACATGGGGCCCTGCACTGGGCGTAATGTTTATCGGTTTTGTGATTGCCTGGTTTTTTGTTGAGCCGGCTCCCCCTTCTCATCTGACAATCGCAGCCGGACCTAAAGGAGGGGCTTATTATGCTCAGGCGGAAGTCTTTCGTAAGCATTTTGCAGAGAACGGAATTGATCTGAAAATTCTGGAAACGGCTGGCTCTCTCGAAAACTATCAGTTGTTGCGTAAAGATAACGACATTCACCTGGCGATTGTGCAGGGAGGAACCAAGCCGAGCGATCTGGCAGAACAATCGCTGGAATCGCTGGCCAGCCTTTATCTTGAGCCATTATGGATTTTCAGCAAACAGCCCAGCTCGTATGAGGAAATTCGAGATTTGAATGGGCATTCGATCGCAATCGGTAATCCATCCAGCGGTACCGAAGCGATTATGAAAGTTGTCCTTAAAGCAAACGGTATCATCAAAAAGGAAACACCTGCAACAACGCGTATTGTAACCAATGGGGGGAAAGCAGCCGCCTTGATGGTGAAAAAAGGGGAGGTTGATGCGGCCAGTTTTGTATTACCTCCCGATAACGATTTGATCCGGCAATTAATGGGAGATGCTGAATTGAAGCTGCTCCCGTTTATCCGGCATCGTGCCTATCACCAACTTTATCCGTATCTTTCTGATGTTACGTTGGTACAGGGGGTTCTTGATCTTGAGCAGGATATTCCACCAAAGGCAATCCCGTTGATCGCTCCGGCTGCCAATCTGGTCGCCGCTGCGGAGTTACACGATGCTTTTGTCCCGCTATTGATAGAAGCCGCTGACAGAAATCGCGAGCAGAGTAATCTTCTGGCTTCTGCGGACGAATTTCCCTCGTTGAAGTTTTCAGAATTTCGGCCTCATGCAGCCTCCATAGACTATTTCAAGTCTGGGCATTCACTGTTGTACCGATATCTTCCATTCTGGGTCGCTTCTTTGTTTGATCGTATGAAGATTATGCTGCTTCCCTTGCTGACGCTGACGATCCCGCTGATCAAAATTGCTCCGCCGGTTTACCGATGGCGAATTCGTTCCCGTATTTACCGCTGGTATGTCTTGTTGCGACAAATGGATCAGCAGGTGGAAGAGAACCATGCGGAACTGTTCTCCAGGCAGTTAAAAGCACTGCAAACGATGGAATCTGAACTTGAAACGATCAAAGTTCCCCTTTCTTACATGGAAGAATTTTACAACCTGCAACTACACCTGGAGTTGGTCAAACGAAAAATCGAACAGCGAGCTGATCAGTTTGAGAAACAGTAAAGCATTATAGAGGTTTTCTGTACTCTGCTTGACCCTGTTTACGTGCAGGGCTTATACTTCCCGTTTCCCCAGCAATAAAGTCAGAAATAATACTGTCTGACATTTCCCTTTTATCATTTGCACAGTTGATCATTATGAAGAGTGAACATCGACACGAATTGGCTGAAAACGATCTGGAAGTTTTCATCAACAAAATGCGTGCCCGTTTTGCAGAAGCGATGGAGCTTCACGGAAATCGGATTATGCTTTGGGCCTCAGCAGTGCTGTTGCTGATTGCTGCCTTCGTTTTCTACCAGAACAACAGCGGATCGGCCAATGCAGAAGGATGGGCAGCTTTATCCAGCGCTCGAAACGCTGAAGACCTGGCTACTGTGGCAGATTCATATAAGGGTACTCCGGTTGGTCAATGGGCCAGACTTAGAGAAGGTGAACAATATATGCAATCGGGCCTGACATTAATGTTTACAGACCGCGAAGCAGGCAAGGCTGATCTTGAAGAAGCTCAGAATTCTTTTAATGAGCTGCTGAATGAATCAGATATTTCCGATGCGATTCGCGAGCGAGCCTTGTACGGCCTGGCTACTGTTTTAGAAACAACTTCGGGGGCAGATTTAAAGCCCGCTATCGATACATATCAGAAACTACTCTCCAGCTTCCCCAACACGC
>WFOZ01000419.1 GCA_015487825.1 Planctomycetaceae bacterium | reverse complement strand
TGCATGAAGATCGTGCATATGGACGCGATTGCGGACTGCGTAATATCCATAATCATCGGTTTCCCCGTAAGTGATTCCTCCTTTGACGCCGCCTCCTGCAAGCCAGGTGGTGAAGCCTTGCGGGTTGTGGTCCCGTCCGTTTGTGCCTTGGGCAATCGGAGTGCGGCCGAATTCGCCACTCCAGACGAGAAGCGTATCATCGAGAAGCCCCCGTTGTTTCAAATCCTTGAGTAAGCCTGCAATCGGACGATCTACCATTCTTGCATTTTTTTCGTGCCCTGTTTTCAAGTTGCCATGCTGATCCCAGACGTTTCCTGTCGAAACCTGAATATACCGCACGCCCGCTTCTGCAAGCCTGCGGGCCATCAGGCATTGTTTCCCGAAATTATCCGTTGCTGATTCTCCAATCCCGTACAATTTTTTTGTGGAGGCGGTTTCTTCTGAAATATCGAGAACAGCCGGGGCCATTGTTTGCATACGGTAAGCAAGTTCAAACGCCTCGATTGCCCCTTCGATCTCCGGTTCCCGACCGGCTCGTTTCAAGTGATTACGATTCAATTGTTGAACCAGATTGAGCTGATGTCGTTGTTCGGTCGGAGTGAGTGTTTTATTACTGATGTTGCTGATCCGACCATCACCAAGCTGGCCCGCACTGCCGAGGATTGTCGCCTGATGTTTTGCGGGCAGGAAAGCGGAACCGTAATTTCGAGGCCCTCCATGAGCAGTCGGCGGGCTGATTGCCATGAAAGAAGGCAGATTTTTATTCTCACTCCCCAGCCCGTATGAAACCCACGCCCCAACCGAAGGACGCACTGTACTGTCGGTGCCGGTGTGTATCATGGAAACTGCCTGCCCATGCGATTGACCTTTGGAGTGCATCGAGTTAATAACACACAAATCATCAGCACATTGAGCCACATACGGAAACAGTTCGGAAATTGTCAGGCCGCTTTCTCCGTGCTGAGAAAATTTCCAGGGTGATTTCATCAGTTTCGGTTTTGCACTGATATTCTTCGCCGCTTCAAAAGGTAGCGTCTTGCCATCATCTTTCCGGAGACGCGGCTTGTAATCGAAAGTATCAACATGGCTTGGACCGCCATGCATGAACAGGAAAATAACTCGTTTGGCTCGGGCGGGATGATGAGCGTTAGAAGATGAGCTATCTTGTGCAGAAATAGTTTGCTGCAGTAAATCAATCAACGCCAATCCACCAAAACCACAACTCGCCTGGCGCAGTAACTCTCTGCGGGAAGAACGGATTTCAAACGCTGATTCTGTTTTATTCATCATGCTACTTAATCGATATATCGAAATTCAGTTGAAATTAACAAAGCCTGGACAGCATCTCGCCAGGCGGCCTTGACGAGTTTCGGTTCAAATTGCTGATTCAGTTTCCGGTCAATATAATTCTTAATCAGCTCGATCTCGGATTGACCAGGTTCACGGGCGAAGAGCATCAGATATAATTCGGTCAGCCCTGCCAAAGAACCATCGCCATGCTCAGCGAACAGATTATCAACGATCGTCTCTGCCGTTTTTCTAATCTCTTCACTGTTGAGTAAATAAAGTGACTGAGCCGGGACGTTGGTGATGGCTCGTTTGCCGACGACCATTTCAGGATTGGCGAAATCGAACAACTGTCGAATTTCTTCCAACTGATTCCGCAAAACCGGCTGATAAACACTGCGACGTAAAATATGCTTGTTCGTTTTTTTTGCATTGGCCTGCTTGTTATTATCGACAGCGAGTCTACCAAGATGAGTAACTGTTGAACCGCCGTGCGTTTCATCAATTTTGTTTTGAAACAGAAGAAAGGAGTCGTGCAATTGTTCTGAAGTGAGCGGTCGCCTGTTGGCTTGCCATAATAATAAATTTGCAGGATCTTTCTGAAACGAGCCGGCGTTGTGCGTTGCTGAACGCTGATACGCTTTTGTCAGCACAATTGCACGAACCAAATCTTTTTGTGACCAACCATTTTCAATAAAATACAAACTTAACTCGTTAAGAAGTTCCGGGTGGGTAGGAGCAACGCCCAGCGTGCCGAAGTTATCGACCGAACGAACAATCCCTTCTCCCATCAGGTGCATCCAAACACGATTGACAAACACACGGCTCACAAGTGGACTTGCATCGCTGGTAAGCCACTTGGCCAGTTCAAGCCGTCCACTGCCCTGCAGGTCGTTCAGCAACGAATTTTCGCCGCTGATTATCTTTAGCACTCCTCGAGGTACTTTATCTCCGAGATTCGTATGCGATCCCCGAATATGTATCGAACAATCTTCGCACTGTTGCCTTTCCTGAACCGCGAATGCCTGCGGAATCGGAGCAGGGGCCTGTTTTTTTAGCGATGCCAGTTGCAATTCTACCTGTTTGATAGTTTTCTG
>WFOZ01000418.1 GCA_015487825.1 Planctomycetaceae bacterium | reverse complement strand
GCTTTCGCTGGTGCAGATTTCTTAGCTGTTTTCTTTTTCGTTGCTACAGATTTGGAAACAGACTTGGCCTCTGCTTTCTTACCCGCTACTTTCTTGCCCGCTACTTTCTTGCCCGCTGCCTTCTTGCCTGCCGTTTTTTTGCTGGCAGCCTTTGGGGAACCGGACACTTTCGCTCCTTTTAATTTTCGCGAAACTTTAATCTTGCCGGCAAGTAAATCCTTCAAGCGAGACGGAACGCCTTTAAGGTTTTCAAGTGAATTTTCAGATGCTGGACCTTCTACAGAATCAAACAGTTTTTGATATTTGGAGTCTGCTGCCAAGGCCGACAATAAATGATAGAACAGCGGAACATCCGATTTGCGTACAGCTCCTTTTAATTGTTCGCCGGCTATTTTAATTTTTGTTTTTGGCTCCAGCAATCCAAGCCAGATACTTACTGAAAGCATTTTTTCGCTTACCGGTACCAAATGGCTTCCCAAAGCAAACAAAAGAGTGTGAGCAATTGAAAATGGTGTCAGCGATTTAATCTTCTTCAGATGTTTCTCCGCCGTATCCATCGTCTTCTTTTTGAGATCTTCAAAATCGTAGGTATATCCGTTTTCAAAAACGAACTGAAGAACATCACGCACTCGCATCGCTCGCCATTCAGGTTCACTCATATTGGCAAAAGCATTTTGAATTTCTGTGATCGAACTGACGCGTAGTTCGTTGTAATCAAAGAAATCGTCTTTGAGTTGCTGCAAAGCAGCCTGGGCATCTGCCGTGTTGCTGTTTTCCAGACAGATAGAAAACAGTATGGTGTCCAGCACATCGTAATCGTAAGAAGGGGGCCGGGAACCGTACTCCTTTTTAAGTATTGTCACGACCTGCTGGCAGACTTTACTGCGATCAGAAGCTTTTATCTTGGAGGCAGCCATCTTTGAATCTTCCACTCGTTGCTTGTTGATTCCTGATATTCGTCGTCAACTCAGTTTGACCAACGCATACTTTGTATGAAATTGAATGTTACTGAATGATGATTAGTTGTCTGTTAGTTCTGTGCGAGGATAAAGAGGAGGTTCTTCTTGCGAATTATCAACCTCTGATTCTTTTCTTTCCTCTGCCAGCTGTTTGAGAATCCTTGACGCTTCAATGCTTTTTTTGACACTGTCATCAAGGACAAACGTAAGCACAGGAATGTAGCGTGTTGTAAGCCGATCTGCAATTTTTTTTTGAAGATACCCTCGGGATGAATCGAGACCGTGTCTGGTTAATTCCTGTTCCGTCTCATTCCCCATCACGCTGACATAAACCTTGGCAGAACGCATGTCCGTAGCGACATCAACATCAAGAACAGTAACATTCTTGATGCGAGGATCGTTCAATTCCAGTAAAATAGCCGTGCTGATGATTTCCCGAATAGCACGTGCAGCTTTGGCCGTTCTGCGTGTCGACATCCAGCGTCTGTTCCCTGTATTCTGTTTTGTTTCACGAGTTCCCGGCAAATGCCTCAATAGAACCAGTGCGGGTATTAACCCTGCCTGTTAGTAAAATTATCTCGTAATAAAATCGGACTGAAGACTGAATGATAAAAATTCCCGAGCGAAACACAAACTTCCCTGCCAAGCTTCAAACGGGCTTTTCCAAACTTTACAGACTGCAATGTCTATGCCCAGTTTCGATAACTAAAGGTTCAATTCAGTCATCCAGTGTCCGTTTAATTTCATCCAGTCGGAACGCTTCGAGGATATCGCCTTCCTTGATATCATTAAAGCCTTCCAGTCGAATTCCGCACTCCATCCCCTCACGCACAGATTTTGCATCATCTTTTTCTCTTCGTAATGACGCAATTGCATAATCGTTGAGAATCGCCTGATCCCGAATGACGTGGACACGATCATTGCGATCTATAACCCCATTAAGAATTCGGCAACCTGCAATCATTCCTGTTCGACTGACACTGAATGTCTGCAGAACAATCGCCCGACCTGTTGTAACTTCGACAGAATTCGGAGCAAGCAATCCTTCCAGTGAAAGTTTAATTTCCTGTGTCACTTCGTAAATAATCGAATATCTTCGAATATCAACGCCTTCGTTTTGTGCATGCAATAAAGCTCGGTCTTCCGCTACGACATGGAAAGCGATAATAATCGCCCCCGAGGCAGCAGCCAGGGAAACATCACTTTCGTTAACACCTCCCACACCTGAATGCAGGATTTCAATTTTTACTTCAGGATGTTCGAACTTGCCCAGCTCTCCAGCCAGTGCTTCAATGGAACCTGGAGAATCTGCTTTGAGAATCAAAGGCAGAACTTTCGGGCCTCCTCCACTAAGAATCTGCTCGAGCGTTTTAGGACCACCCCGGTCAGCAAGAGAAACAGTTCGACCGGTATGAATTCTCTGCTCTGCAATTTCTCTTGCCTGTTCAACATCTTCCATGACGAAGAAATGTTCTCCAGCGTCCGGCACATGCCCCAGTCCTGCAATTTTAACCGGCATCGAAGGTAAGGCTTCGGTCACTTCGATATCATTATCGGTAAACATCGCCCGAATTCTTCCGAATGAAGTACCGCAGACAATTATGTCTCCAATACGCAGCACTCCCTGTTGAACAATCATCCAGGCTAACGGGCCGCGTCCCTCATCCTGGAACGCTTCCAGGCAAATCCCGTAAGCCGGGACATCCAACGAAGCCTTGTACTCCTGCAATTCTGCAGTAAGCAGGATGGTTTCAAGAAGATCATCAATCCCGATATTTTTTAATGCGGAAGTGCGGACAACTTCGATATCCCCTCCCCATTCCGAAACAAGAACATCACGGGCGGCAAGTTCCTGTAATACCTTCTGTTCGTTAACATCAGGCAGGTCAATTTTATTCAAGGCAATAATCAAAGGCACACCAGCTGCTTTTGCATGAGAAATACACTCAATCGTCTGAGGCATTACTCCATCGTCAGCTGCGACAACCAAAACGATAATATCTGTTACATTTGCACCACGAGCCCGCATTTCGCCAAATGCAGCGTGGCCCGGTGTATCCACAAACGTAATCAGGTGATCGTTATGTTTGACCTGATAAGCTGCGATATGCTGTGTGATTCCCCCTGCTTCGCCTTCCACCACATTTGAAGATCGCAAGGTGTCCACAAGAGTAGTTTTCCCATGATCAACATGCCCGAGAATTGTAACCACAGGAGCACGTGGTTTTAGTGATTCCGGCGGAATATCTATTTCGAGACGCTCTTTGAGAACCGTTTCGATATCCTTTTCCCGCTTAATTTCCAGATCAACGCCCAACTCAATCCCAACTTCAATAGCTGTTGTTTCATCGAGGCTGTCGTTGATTTTGGCCATGATGCCCTGCCGAAACAGGACGGTCATAATTTCCTTTGCCGGGCGCCCCATCGCTTCTGAAAGACTGCGAACAGTAATCGGGAGTTCCGCAATGGCAGAACTTTTGTATTCAATTGGCGTTGTTCGTCTCTGACGATTTCGTCTTGGGCGATACTGTCGTTCCTCATCGTTCCCGCGAACCCGCTTTCGCTGTTGGCGACGCTGATCCCGTTGATCAACCATAGAACTCAAGCGAGATCGCTTGGTCTTGTCGCTTACTCCACGAATGCCTGCCTTGCGTTCACGATCATGCTTCTCTTCAGTGCTTTTCTTCAAGTGGGCAGCCAAGGGGCTGCGACCATCAAGAACATCAGCAGTTAACTTCACATCCGGCTTCTGTGCAGGAGCATCGTCTTTTTTCTTTTTCGGAGCATCGACCTTAAACTTGGGAGGTACTGCCATGCTCGGCAAGGCAAGCTTGGGCTTTGGTTTCGGCTTCGGTTTTTTTACTCCTCGCTGTGCAAGGCTTGCCCTTGGTT
>WFOZ01000417.1 GCA_015487825.1 Planctomycetaceae bacterium | reverse complement strand
ATGAACGGGTTTTGCAGGAGGTTTCGCTGCGGGAATACGAAGAAGAACGCCGGCTGCTTTTTGTCGGAATGACTCGCGCGGAAGAACAACTTTATTTGACCGTTTCCGATTATCGCGAAATGCACGGTCGGTCGATGCCGACAATTCTCAGCGACTTTATTTCTGAAATCGACCTCGTCCAAACCGATGGGACAACCCTCACGCAAGGGCTGCCCGATACTGCTTACTCTTCCACGTTGGCAGATGATGTCATCAGTGAGGATGATTTGCAGGCAGTTCGAAAGGCTGTTTCTCGTAAAGATCTTCCACAATTAACGACAGCCGCCTCGCTATTGAAAGGGACATCGAAAACTGCAGAACTCCCTTTCAATTTCCCGATCGGTTCGTCAGTCAGACATCCACGTTACGGCCTCGGCACCGTCACCAACGCAGGCGGTTTCGGACATCGGCGAACAATCACCGTCGATTTCGACGAACAAGACCGCACCGAAACATTCATCGTCAGCAAATGCCCATTACAACTGGTAGGACGGTAAGGAGGCGTTAGGCTCACAGGTGAAATCTTGGCTGGTTATTGCCGCAAAAAATATTTGAAAAAAGGCTGAAGCGTTCTTTGTGGATTAATGATGGAGAATGCATTGGACTGAGCAACTTATCGGGATGTTTTCAACAAATTAAAATCAATTTTAGGGAACTTCTTGCTGATTCCGTCAGGCCAGATTGCAAAAACAAGCTGGGCTACCTGCAATTCTCATAGCACTACCCGCTTCAAGTTTCCTCCGGGTAAATTCATGCCAGATTACAATAATCGAATTGCTGTATGGACAATGTCCGTCCAACTGTGTATTATGCCACTTGTATCAGTAGGGAATGAGGTAGTATCTTCTCTACGGAAAATACTGACACGAGAGATAATATCATGGCAACATCATCAGAAACTTCTACTAACAGCACTCATAAAGTCAGCTTACGTTTGCCGGCGGATATTCGCCTATTGATTGATAGAGCCGCAGCTACTTCGGGGAAGAACCGGACCGAATTCATGATTTATGCGGCTCGTCGTGAAGCGGAAGCGGTGTTGCTTGACCAAAGGCTGTTTTTGCTCAATGAAAAAGAACACGAAGATTTTGAAGCTTTTCTTGCTCAGTCACCTTCAGATAATCCTCAACTGAAACGATTGCTGGAAACTCCGGCTCCCTGGGATCAATGAAACAACCGCCATTAAAACCACCACAGCCAATTCTTCCAATGCATAATCTTAATCAGTTTTCAAGTGGTGAAAAAGTTCTGGACGAATGGCTTCGTCATCGAGCCGTAAAAAATGAAAAGCGGGGAGCTTCTCGCACTTACGTAGTTTGCGAATCTGATTCATCACACGTTGTGGCTTATTATTGTTTGGCAACAGGCGCAGTCATAAATAAGGATGCGTCGGGAAGCATTCGCCGAAATATGCCTGATCCGATTCCAGTTATGGTGCTGGGGCGTTTGGCAGTCGATCAGAAATGGCAAGGCCGTGGAGTTGGAAATGGTCTGCTTCGTGATGCAATCATCCGGACGGTGCAGGCAGCAAAAATTGCCGGAATTCGTGCCATAGTTGTACATGCAATTTCCGAGCAGGCCAGACAGTTTTATTCAGATCGAGGGTTCCAGCATTCACCCGTCGATGCAATGACATTAATGCTACGGATTAACGATGTAGAGAAAATTCTATCGCAAGGATAGAATACCAGATAAGGAATCACCCCGGCACGGCTGGTTTGCTTTGACAGTCGTAATTACAGAAACACTTTTGAAATTTGCGCAAACCGCAAGGAAATAAATCGTTAATAGCATGAATATAAAATGTCTCTTGCTGACCTGTGTAGTAATTGTCTCTTCGCAAAACATTTCATTGGCATTTGCAGCGAAGCGGCCGAATATTGTCTGGTTGATTTCTGAGGACAATTCTTCGCATTACCTCAAACTGTTCGATTCGCATGGAGTGGAAACGCCTGCGATTGCGAAGATGGCTGAACATGGTTTGATATTTGAGAACGCTTTTTCCAACAGCCCGGTCTGTTCGGTGGCTCGATCGACACTGATAACCGGATGTTATGCTCCGCGTATTGGAACGCAATATCATCGCAAATATAAAATTGTGCCGCTTCCGGAAGGACTGGAAATGTTTCCGGTCTATTTAAGGCGGGCCGGTTATCACACTACGAATAATGTGAAGACCGATTACAACGCGATACAGGGAAGACCGATTTGGGATGAAACTTCGCGCAAGGCTTCCTGGCATTCTCGAAAGCCGGGGCAACCTTTTTTTCATCAGCAGAGTTTCACGACAACGCATGAAAGTTCGCTGCATTTTTCTGCCGAGTCGATGAAAAACGACGCAACTCTCACCGACTCTGAAACTGTTTTTGTTGCTCCGTATCACCCAAACACTCCCACTTTTCGATACACAAACGCTCGTTATCGCGACAACATTCGCAAAGTTGATGCCGAGATTGGAAAAATTGTCGAGCAGCTTCGCGATGAAGGATTGCTGGAAGATACTTTTGTTTTCTACTTCGGTGATCATGGTGGCGTGCTACCTCGGGGCAAAGGGTATGCCTATGAAAGTGGTCTGCATGTGCCGCTGGTTGTGCGAGTGCCGGAAAATTACAAACATCTTGCCCCGGCTGCTGTTGGTTCACGAATTTCGGGGTTTGTTAACTTTATTGATTTCGGCCCAACTGCATTGAAGCTGGCTGGTATCAATGTGCCGGCCCAGGTCGATGGAAAACCGTTTCTGGGGCAGGGGATCGGTTTAGCGGAATTGAATCAGCGGGATTTTTCATTCGGATACGCGGATCGCTTCGATGAAAAATACGATCTGGTTCGTACTATCAGAAAAGGGCGGTTCGAATATGTCAGAAACTATCAACCGTTTAATGTGGATGGTCTGCAAAATAACTACCGCTACCGAATGCTTGCATTTCAGGAATGGCGAGCGTTGTACGGTCAGGGGAAATTGAACGCGGCTCAACGCGAATTCTTTGAAAGACGCGATTGCGAAGCGTTGTATGATATTGAAAACGATCCGCACGAAGTAAGCAATCTG
>WFOZ01000416.1 GCA_015487825.1 Planctomycetaceae bacterium | reverse complement strand
GATAAAGAAGGTGTCCCCTCCTTGAAAGTGCTGAGCAAATGCCGGGATGCCATCGAATCAGCTGATCGAATTTTACTGGTCAGTGCTCTGAAAACTGTGATTGAGTGCGTCAAATTAATCAAGTACCGAGGTGGAATGCACAAGGCAACCAGTGCAGAGTTGGTGTTCAAGGCTAATGTTTACGAAGGGGCTCCGATTGAGATTCCATCTACCGAGCTGATGAGGGAAACGATGTGGTTTCAGCGTGCAAAATGGGTGATCGAGCAGAATAGAGTCGTTTCGGGTGTAGAAATTGGAAAACACTTTGGGGTCAGTGAAGGGGCGGCCAATTACAGTATGAACTGTGCCATGCGAGAGGGCATGATTCAGAAGGTGGATCCGTATGGATGGGCCTCGGATGATCTTGATATCAATCAAACGCATTGGAAAGAAATTGCCACCTGGATTAAAAAACGCAAAAAGCCAACCACAGCAAAAGAAGTTGCTGATCGTTTTGAGTTGTCGCACTCCAAGGCCATCTTGAGAATCAAATTAGCGGTAGAGAACGAAAAACTGAGAAAATACGATCATACTCAATGGGTTGATTTCAATTCGGAACTCCGACCGGTTGACTACGAAGATGTGGCCAAATTCGTCATTGAAAAAGGGACTCCATGTAATGGCGAACAAATCAGAAAGCATCTTTCCCTGTCGAAAGGCCAGCTGTTGCTTCGAGCAAACAAGGCCATTGAGAAGGGCTTGATCAGGAAATATGGAACTCTCTATTGGGTGGATGCGAATTATGAATTCGAAGCGGCAACATTTGAAGCTGTTGTTAGCTGGATTGCCGAGCAAAACCGGATCTGCAAATTCGGAGAAATCTTTGAGAGATTTCCTGATCTTTCTGAACATACAGCGTTGCATTGGTTACGACGCGTACGAAAAGAAAAACTGATCAAGTATTCGGCCCTTCATGGCTATGCCGGCCCAAACTTTCCCATGCCAAATTTCACGGCTGAAAAAGTCTTCGATTGGATGAAGTCGGAGTCTGAATCGATTCAGGTGACAGACATCTCAACTGCTTTCGGAGTGTCCATTTCTGCTTCGGCTAGAATGATCAGGAAGCTACGAAGAATTGGAAAACTCAACAATTGTGGTGATGGATCTTACCTTCCAAAAATTGAGTAACCTGAAGTCTTGATGACCAATCAGAAGCTGCCCGGCCAGAACATTCGCTCTTTGTTGAGGGTGTTCTGGCCGGGTTTTTTACTCCCAAGCAGTTCACGCAGAACCACCGTTGTAACTCATTGAAAACAAATGGGTTACATAAGCATGGCCAGATCGCCTGTTGTTGCACATCACCGCGGTGACTGGGAACCGCGGCAGCGGGTGGTGGCTTATCTGAGGCAGCTCGATGAAGCGGGACGACTGGGCATGAAGCGGGTCGCGAATGATTCGCCAGGCAATCAGTAAGGGGCCTGCCAACACAAACTCTTTGACGGCAATGAACAACCAGCAACTAAACCGGATTGGGTCGAGATCGATACCAAAGCTGTTCGTTTTACTAACGGTGAAAGTTACGGTTCGATAGCCAGGAACTCATCGCGAAAGCGGCTATGAAAACTGTCTAACGATTGGGAGTCCGCTACAGGGATCGGTTACGATATCCTACTTTATCAGACATCATTTTTACTGTTGATAACGAAATAATTCTTTTTTTGCCAACCAGGCTTTAGCGATCTCCACGGCAGGTCGGACTGACAAAGCGGCGTCCAATTGTTTTCGCATTGTTTCAGGACGTGTGTGCGTGTAAGTGGCAGTCATTCCTAATCCATGAGAGGCACCGCTTGTAGCTCGCGTGGAATGTCCCATCAGTTCACTGCGAATCAGTGGGTCCACATTGCCATCTTGCAAGTTGGTTGCGAATAGATGTCGCAATGATTTTGGGGCAGTAAAATGAGGCAGGCCGATTTTTCGAGTTAATCGCATATACTCAGTGCGAATGTGATCCGTTTTTAAGGCACCACTATCTCGCCAGATTCCCCTTGCGATTTTCAAGCGACTGGAACGCTCAATGGGATCGGCTGAATTCATTTCAGTTTCAACAATGCGTTGCTGAAGCACATTTTGAAGTTGTTTTTCTGTCAGGCCGGAAAGTGCCGGTTCCCGCTCAATACTGAAACGGTGTTGCCTAAAAACAGAACCCGTTACACGACCAGACAACATTATTTTCAGAACATCCCACAATGGTTTAATGAGCGGAATTTTCCGCTCACTTCTGGTTTTTACCTGCCAGCCAAGCTGAGGCTTATTGCGGACATACAACATGCCCGTTTCCAGATCGAGATCATCCGGCAACAGCAAATGCACCAACTCTCCCGGACGCAGACCGGTTAAAATTAAAGTTAGAAACAGAGGTAATTGCCAGTCATCACAGGCTTGTAAGAAATCTCGTTCCTGCTCATTATTGAAAACGACCACCGGTTTAGAATTTTCTACTGGTATGCGATCCAAGTCGAGTGAAGAAAAGGGATTTTCTGCGTACGGCGATAGGTGCCGCCGTTTAACCGCGTAGTTGAACATGCTCCGGCAACATTGCAAAATGTATTTGATTCCCTTATCCAATAGCGGTCGCTTACACGAATTCGGATGACCATTCGGAGCAACTTTGATGGACCTCAGGTAGCAGACAAACTGTTCCGCATGGCTCGTTTGAAATTGCGATGTTTTGTGTGCAGAGTTTTTGCTACTGATAAAACCAATGAGGTGATCCGTTGCGGAGCGATATCGACGAATCGTCTGCAATGAGGAACGCAGCACCTGTTCGTGATGATTCAACCATTGACGTTGCAACTCATCAATGCTGATCGGTTCAAAGTTGAATACAGAAAAAGTGTGTGCTTCCAACTGAGCATTAATACGGGCTGCCATCTGGCGAGCCATTTCTTTATCAGCACCAACTCGCGGCCGCAATCGCTTCCCGTTTTCGTGATAAGTGAGATACCAGACATTGCTCCGCAGATCACCCCGCACTTTGCCAATACGAAAAGTCAGCTGACTGTTTTTCTTTGACTTAGCTTTCATCAAACGCTCCTTTCAGAGAACCTTTGTGCCACAAAACGCCACAAACAGTGCCACAAAAAGGAAACTCTGGAGCAGTCCAGATAGAGCAAATGCCGCTGAGCCATAGACTTACGACTCAACGGCAATCAAATAAGCGGAGAGAACGGGATTCGAACCCGTGATACGGTTTGACCCGTATACCGGATTAGCAATCCGGCGCTTTCGTCCACTCAGCCATCTCTCCAATGCTGCTGTGCGACAGATATTAGCGTCTCTTGTCTTGGGTTTGCAAGTCTGATGTTGTCTTGAAATCAATTCTTATCGTGAGCATTGATTGATTCGCTTACGGGTTGGCAAGGAAGTGACAG
This sequence comes from Planctomycetaceae bacterium, assembly GCA_015487825.1. GTDB lineage: Bacteria > Planctomycetota > Planctomycetia > Planctomycetales > Planctomycetaceae > Rubinisphaera. The sequence continues at coordinate 1,595 of WFOZ01000416.1, read as the reverse complement.
ATGTCGCCATCCTGCATAATGTATTCTTTGCCTTCGATCCGAAGTTTCCCTGCTTCACGAATAGCCTTTTCGGCTCCAAATTCTTCGAGATCTTCCAGTGAATAAGTCTCAACTCGAATGAAAGCTCGTTCAAAATCGGTGTGGATGACTCCGGCAGCCTGGGGAGCTCTGGCTCCAATCGGAATTGTCCAGGCTCGAATTTCCTTGGGGCCGCAAGTAAAGTAACTGTGGTAGCCCAATGCCTGATAAGCTGCACGAGTCATGACATTCAGCGCGGGTTCGGTTAATCCGAGAGATTCCAGCATCTCCTGTCGATCTTCTTCGTCAATCTCACACAGCTCAGCCTCAATTGAAGCGCAGACAGGTACAACTGTCCCTCCTTCGGCTTTGGCTCGTTCCCGTAATTTTTGAACATGCTCAGATTCTCCGTGTAAATCGTCGTCAGAGACGTTAGCCAGATAGAGAACCGTTTTGGCTGTTAGAAACAGGTAGCCATCGAGAATTTTCTGATCATCAAGGTCCTCCAGCTTCAGATTACGTATTGGTTGCCCCTGATCCAGCAGTTCCTGGCATTTATCGAGCACTTCCAGCCTCTTTTTGGCTTCTGCATCGCCGGTTCGTGCTTTTTTCTTCGCTCGAAGCTGGGCAGATTCCACTGTTTGCATATCGGCGAGAATCAACTCGGTATCGATTGTTTCAACATCACGTAAAGGGTCAACGGTTCCGTCAACATGAATGACATCTTCATTTTCAAAGCATCTGACAACATGAATAATGGCATCAACATCCCGGATATTTGAAAGGAATTTGTTGCCCAACCCTTCTCCTTCGGAAGCTCCTTTTACAATACCGGCGATGTCAACCAGTTTGAGGACCGCAGGAATGATTTTTTCCGTCGGCATGTATTTATTTATCGTGTGCAGGCGGGAATCAGGGACTTCAACGATGCCGATATTCGGTTCGATGGTGCAAAACGGATAGTTTTCACTCGCAATTCCAGCTGCGGTCAGTGCATTAAACAGGGTTGATTTTCCGACATTAGGCAGCCCAACAATACCAGCTTCCATAGGGGGATCGTACTCCAATTTTGTTATTTTCGTCTCGGCGTGAAAACAGTTCCAGCAGGCATTGTATCGACACAACCGGGAAGAACCAGTCAAGCAGGAAGCTGTGCAGGGAATAATTCCAAACAGCGATTAGAGTTTGGAGCTCTTAAGCTCTGCCCATTTCTTAAAGTATCTCTTAAATTTCCAGAACGGTTAAATCTGAATCCTGCTGTTAATAGAAACCAGCCGCAGTGGGACTGATCTATTTCCAGAGTTCCGTATAGATACGCTCTCGCAATAGACCATCCGAGTTGGGTTTACTGGAAATTCTCTAAAAATAACAGACATAAGACTTGTCATAACAAATAGAATCCGGGTACACATATCTTATTGGAGGCTTCTCGTCCTTTTAAGCATGGCTATTTCGTTTTAACGGCTAAAACCAAAATGAAATATTGAAATTTGCGGGAGCGGTAAAGATGTTGACCGTTAGCAGAATAGATACTATACCGCGTGGGGGGTGGGCATTGTTGGCTATTTATAATAAAG
>WFOZ01000415.1 GCA_015487825.1 Planctomycetaceae bacterium | reverse complement strand
ACCAATTGGCGGGTATTAAGTTTCTGATGTCCTTTCGGTGCTTCCGGGAATCCATACCACGATGCCTGCACATTAACAATTAGAATCAACGTCCCTTTTTCAGTGACAAAAGTCGCACTGGGGCGATCATCAAGCGGGCTATCGAAAATGGTGAAAGGCTTGGACCATGTTTTGCCGTTATCGGTCGAACGACAAGCCATCACACGCCCTCCCGTAGGAGCTTTGAAGTTCAAATCCAGCCCCGCTTTTTTATACGGCTCGATTAGTGTTTCTTTAAGAAGAATGGGCGTTGCAAAAGAAACATGCCAGTAACCGGCTGAATGAACAAACAACAAATCGCCATTGGCTAACTGAACCGCCCCGCTGGTCCAACCAATGAAATCCCCCAAACCAGGAAAATCATCCGGGCGGTTGTGATCAAAACCGGTTACACAAATTCTCGCCTGCTCCAACGGCAAGCCGGTCACCCGATTCGGTTCAGCCGCTTGAAGCGAGTTCATCGGGAATGCCCCGGCATGACAGACCATGGATATTGCAAGCAAACCGCCGAGCAATGTGAGTTGTCTGGTCGTAACTATCATTTCTGTAATTCCTTACGTTTATCTCGGATCGGGCGGTAGCAATATTCATTCATCAACGCGACGGCACCTAAATCGCCGTGGTCTTTTATTGTTGGAAGATACGCTTCAATCGCTTCGCGGATGGCGATGTAGGCGATATCGATTTGACGTTTCGCTTCATCTATTTGATTCGCCTTTTCGGCCTTGGCGGTTGCTCCGAACGCTTCGGCTGCATCGAGATAGCGCACCGCAAAACGTAACCGTCCCACAAAGCAATCGATATAATTTCGCCCTTCGGGACGGCTGAACTTCGCCGCCTGTTCCATCTGTTTTAACGCCTGTTGATACAGTTTTTGATCCTGCTTAATCGCATCAGATAGCCCGCCGCTTCGGTAATGCTTGGTCATCATCCCTGGGACAGGAAAACCGAAACCGAGGCCATGTTGATCGAGCCCCAACGTCACTTCTTCGATGAGGGCAAATGCCTTGAGAGCAGGCTGAACCGAATCAGGACCGCATACATGCGTGATCTGATCGGTGTAAGCTTTTTGGGGAGTCACAGAAGCATCCCAGCTCGCGCGTGCCAGATAATGCACCGTCGGATCCTGATCGCTGACCGTCCAATATCGCGTGTAAAAGCCGGACCACTGATATTTACGAAGATCCCCCATCAACAAATGCAGCGAACCGGTCGCCGTTTGTGGCAATACGCCGACGTTGTCATCTGCCAATGTAAAAATGAGGCTGGCGGGCGTTTGCTTGGGAGGAACCTGCTGAAGCAAATCGCGCTGGCGAAGTTGGCGACTGGCCGTGTAATCGATAAAGCTCAACACTTCGCCGCCAGAAGGAACCATTCGCGCCACAAGAGGAAACAATTCAGCAACGACTCCGCTATAAACCAGTTTGATGTCACTTCCACCGCCGGGTCGTCTCAAAAGTTTTTTTTCGTCAACCAATGAATCGAAAAAATCGAGGAATGCCAAGTCACCCTTCAGCATCGCTTCAACCCGCGCCCCTCCACTGGGAAACGAAGTGCGACTGCGAGCCGTTTTACAAAGTTCATCGTAAGTACCAAGGTCAGCCAGCTTGTATCGCGATGCAAGTCGTTTGTACGCCTCTTCTGCCTGCCCGGTCCATCCGCGATGTTCCGGCGTTCCGATATGTATGTAATTGATATCAGGATAAGTTTCGATGTAGGCTCGAACAATTGTTGCGACCATTTCTCGAAGTAATGGATCATCCATCGATTGCTTCTTACCCGGTCCTGCAGTGAGCCCTCCCAATTGTTTGACAGGTTCAGAGCCTGGCAACACTTTCACAAATTCTTTGGGCCATTCCAGCGGAGCAATCGAAAGTCCCGTTTCCATCCCAAGGCTTCTGGCTTCTGCGAGAATCCCCTTCACCAGTCCGATCGCTCGCCGTCTGACTTCTTCCGACGATTCGGCTCCTACGAATTCTGGATTCGTGAATACTTTCATGTTGCCGAACTTTTTGCGACCAATGGTATCGTTATCGATCGGGTGTTTTTGTCCGAAATACAACACGCCCGGCGGTTTCTCCATCCCGCGAAAGGTGTAATGCACAAACGGCTGAATCGGCCAGACTGCAACATGAATGCGGTTATATTTCATCTTCGCGATTTGATGCAAAAACCGCTGATTCTCTTTCAGCGACCACGAAACTGGTCCATCCGCTAAGTCATTCACCAATCGCCAACAGCGAATTCGCATATTCGGTTCCATCACCACATCAAGATCTGGAACCACGGTCCATTCACTTTTTTCAGGATAGACATCCTGATCAATCAAATACCGTACGCCCCACCGTTCGACCAGTTCATACACCGCCCACATGGTCGCCACCGGACTGCCGCCACCGATAACAAGGGTTGATTTTCCATCCAGTTCTGTTCGCTTTAGAAATAATCCCTGATCACTCAGTTTCGGCCACTCTTTTTTGCTCAATGCCTTTGCGACCAATGAATTTGATTTCGGATTTCCAACAAGCAAAACCGCTTTGGACGATTCGGGAATCTCTGTTACCGGTTGCGTTTTGATACCGAACAGTTGATCGAAATAACCGCACAATTCATCCGCGGCATATCGTTCCAGCGGATCAGCCTCGGAACCGATAACAACACAAACATCTGTTGTCGCCGCTTCACAAGGTTGAAACCCAGTAATCACAACGATCAATCCCAGGAAGAAAATCCGATAAAACTGGCAGATGCCACTTTTGTTATTCATCCTCTGTTTCCTTTACTTCAGGAGAAAGCAATTCTCGAAAATGTGCGCGCATCAAAGAACGGGCGCGGTCAACGTCTCGATCACGAATCGCGGAGACAATTTCATGATGCTGCCAGACAACTCTCTCATCGGAACGTTCTGCCTGAATTGCGTCTTCTACCTTACTGGCGGCAAAAAATTCACTAAGCACTTGCTGTAAGCCCGCAATGAGTGGAGAGCCGGTCATTTGCAGAATCAATCCGTGAAAAGCCAATTCCAGTTCATCTTCCTGCGCGTTTCCTACATCATTTCGAACAGCAGATTCAAACTCACTTGCCAGAGTTGCAAGTTGTTCAATTTGCTCGTCTGTAGCACAGGTAACAGCCAGTTCAATCGCACCAATTTCAATGACATATCGCAAACGAGACAGCTCATCGAAATCGCGTTGCGATGCAGCCAGCGAAGGCAAGCTTTCTGAAAGCAGTTTCACCGGATCAGGACGCCGTACAATCAGCCCCTTGCGCTTCCGCCCTTCAAGCATCCCAAACGCACAAAGCCGACTGACCGCCTCGCGAACAATACTTCGAGAAACCTGATATTCCTCAACCAACTGCAATTCAGTCGTAAAAAAATCACCATCAACAAGCCGTTCCGCCTGAATCCGCCGCCTTAAACGCTCTGCTAAATCTTCAGACAGGGGGCTGTGGTATTGGGCAGTGTTCATGTGAAATAAATCATGTTATTGATTGTAATTGGGGCTTTATTGGTAAATCCTAAACAGTGAATGACTTATTATGTATGACATAATTGCTGTTTCGTCAAGTGTTCAGCGTTTACGCATCTCCGTATTTAATATCAGTAAATAGTTCTATTTGAAGCTGAGAGTCACTTAATGAAACTTCTTTAACTCTCATCAGTTCTTGAAAGGCAGAGGTTCGAAGGGGGGCTGCATCATTGCGATGCGAGATCTTTTTGTCCTCTCCCTACGTATTGCAATTCTTTTAGATTCAGAATGTTGCTAACAGGTGGTGGGGAAAAAATTTATCTCTCTTACTGGATTTCCTGTCAATCTGTTTGATGTTGTTGTTAAGGCCAAGTATTCTTGCAGTATGCCAATGGCAATATATTACCAACGGTAAAAGTTTGCGAACGGCTTGCAAACTATAGAAAGATATCTGTTTGGTTACGGCTGTCAAAACAAACCAGCCGTGCTGGGTTAGTCTGTGAAATATTGCTGATTTTGAAGCAAGTGTGGAGCTGTATGCATTCCTGCTTCTGCTTCTCGTATTAAAATCTGATTGAGAATGATGGGGAATCGGTCCTTGAAAAAGAGAGCCTTAATGGATCATTTGCGTTTCGTCATCGTCTACTGGTTTGTTACCGGTGTACTCAGCGATTGTGTATTTGCTGAAAACAAGGTTGATTACCTGAAACAGATCAAGCCGATTTTGTCAGCAAAGTGTTATTCGTGTCACGGTGCACTGAAGCAGGATGGAGAACTACGACTGGAAACACGGTCACTGATGCTTCAAGGTGGTGACAGCGGCGAGGTCATTGTCTTGGGTAAAGCGGATGAAAGTCTGCTTATCGAACGCATCACGGCTGGGGAAGACGAGCGGATGCCCCCTTCGCAAGAGGGTGGGGCGTTAAAGTCCGAAGAGATCGCACTGATCCGAACGTGGATCAATCAGGGGGCTCACTCGCCACCGGAAGAAACTCCAAACGATCCTCACGAACATTGGGCTTATAAAATACCGGTTCGTGCTGAAGTGCCACATGTGAAAAATACAGATTGGGTGAGCAATCCGGTCGACGCTTTTCTGGCGATTCAACATGAAGAAATGGGCCTGGTTCCTGTTGCAGCGGCAGATAAATCGATCCTTTTACGTCGCGTCTATCTCGATTTGATAGGCTTGCCACCAACACAGCAGCAGTTGCAGGCATTCCTTGAAGACGATTCGGTAGACCGTTATGAAAAAGTTGTCCGCAAGCTTCTCGAGAGCCCACGTTATGGTGAGCGGTGGGGGCGACATTGGATGGATATCTGGCGTTACAGTGACTGGTCTGGTTACAGACAGGAAGTTCGTAACAGCCATCGTCACATCTGGCGATGGCGGGATTGGATTATTCAGTCGTTGAATGAAGATAAGCCTTATGATCGGATGATTGTCGAAATGCTGGCTGGAGACGAGGTTGCACCGACCGACCCCAATACGCTACGTGCGACAGGTTTTTTGGTGCGAAACTGGTATCTGTTCAATCGTGATACGTGGATTGAGACAACAATCGAGCACACATCGAAAGCATTTCTTGGCCTGACGATGAATTGCGCGAAGTGTCACGATCACAAATACGATCCGATTTCACAGATGGACTACTATCGCATGCGAGCTTTCTTCGAACCACACCAGGTGCGCATGGACGCAGTACCTGGAGAAACCAATCTGAACAGGAATGGTTTGTCGAGAGTATTTGATGCTTTTCCCGAAGCTCCTACTTATTTGTATATTCGTGGTGATGCAACGCAGCCTGACAAAAGTCTGGTTATCTTGCCGGAAATACCGGAAGTGCTATCGTTTGAAGAACTGAAAATCATACCCATTTCTTTGCCTCTGGAAGCGTACCATCCGGCTCTCCAGCCTTTTGTGCTCAAGGATAATTTGCAGGTAGCAGAAAAGGCAATCCAGACTGCAGAAGTAGCTTTGAAAAAAGCTAGGGCTGAATTGGCAGCAAACGATCAACACCAGGATGCAGATGCCCGGCAGAAAGTACTCATCGCAGAGGCTTCTCTCGTTACCGCAAAGCTTCGGCCGATAACTTTACGCACTTCTCATGCTGCGGATGTGGCTCGTTCTCAGGAAAACACAGCGAAGGATAAATTATCCGAATTAGTAACAGCCGCAGCGTTTGCAGCGTGTCAATACGAATTGGCAAAGGCAAAAGAAGCAGTGGTTCGCGCCGAGCAGAAACTTTTGAAGGCTGATAAGACGACAAGAAAGAAGATTGAAAAAGAGTTTGAAGCCGCGAAGGTTAAGGTTACGAAAGCAACTAAATTGCTCGAACAACCGGGAAAAAAATATACTTCTTTACAAGCTTCTCTCAGGTCAGAAAAAACTTACAAAGAAGCTGAGGCTCTGCGACGTGCACCTTATGTCAAATTCAGTACAGGACGCCGCACGGCGTTAGCTCACTGGATTGCGAATAAAAAAAATCCATTGACAGCTCGCGTTGCAGTCAATCATATTTGGCTCAGGCATTTTGGGGCTCCTTTGGTCGATAATGTTTTTGACTTTGGCCTGCGCAGCAAACGTCCTCGACATGTGGAACTACTTGATTGGTTAGCGGTCGAGTTTATGGAAAACGGCTGGAGCATGAAAAAACTCCATCACCTGATTGTCACATCGAATGCCTATCGCATGAAGTCCTCCAGTCTTGAGGCTGCAAAATTAAATTTCCAATATGACGAAGACAACCATTTCCTCTGGCGGATGAATAGTAGACGTTTAGAGGCTGAAGCGATTCGGGACAGCATTCTGCATGTAGCTGGCGAGTTAGATACGACCGAAGGGGGCCCGGAAGTTGATCATCTCAAAGGCCAGACAAACAAACGGCGCAGCATGTATTTTCAAACGGCCTACGAAAAGCAAATGAAATTTCTGGTTGTTTTCGACGAAGCCAGCGTTAACGAATGTTACCGTCGAACGGAAAGTGTAGTACCGCATCATGCGTTGGCACTTTCTAACAGCACGCTTTCATTT
>WFOZ01000414.1 GCA_015487825.1 Planctomycetaceae bacterium | reverse complement strand
GTCAATGGTATTGCAGACGCCGTCAGTTGACTTCGCAACAAAAAGGGCGTTGTTTCTGGGCGACGCTGCTGTTTGGTCCGGCGGGGTTGGTTGCTTTTTGGATGATTGAGGAGCCGCCGTTTTTGGAGCCGTGTGCGAAATGCGGAAAACGGATGTCGGTTCGTGCGGATGTTTGCCCGGCGTGTGGGACGGCTCGCGGTCCGCTTCCCGAAAAAGAACGAAACATTATCGCAGAGGAATTAACGCTGCCTCATACAGATAACATCGGTACGCGAACCGCGGCGGAAATTGTTCCTTCATGAGATGAGACACCGCTTTCGTTTTGTCTGCTGACCCACACAGGACACTGGCGTTCTCCTTTCATGCTTTCGAGGCAATGCAGGTTGTTATTCTCAACCTGCATTGCTTTTTGCTTAGCTGGACAGCGCCAGGTTCAACTCGTTCCCAAGGTGGACTTTGGGAACGAGGAAATTACATCAAGGTATATCACGAGTTATATCAATACTCAAATAGAACCTGGCGCTGTCCAGTTAGTATCGCTCAAACAATAACTGTCGTATCTTCAATGTCTCGTTTATATTTAGTTTTCATGTCAAGGATGGCCCAGACGCAAAGTGTCTGGGTGGCGCAGTCACAAGAGGCCGGGAATGTGGTCTGATAAAAATTATTCCACTGCACGCATTTCAGCCCCAATATAATTATTTTGAGGTAACTATTCAGCGTTGGCGTAGGGTCCGCTATTGCGGACCACGATGGGAAGTGGATCCTCCTATTTCCGCGGTGGTCCGCAATAGCGGACCCTACAAACACCCTGAATTTCTGCAATAACCAAACATTGCTGAATAGTTACATTTTGAGTCTCTTATTAATGGATGAAATCACTTTCCCGGCTTCTTGTACGATGGCTTTGTGAAGCTGTCGTTGTGGCGGCTTTTTTCGACAGTTTTGGAAAACCGTCGTATGGGTTACTGACATATTAGCCTCTATTGTCCCTTTGCATTGAGCAGGTTCAAACGATCCTGACAGGAATCTGCGTGCATTGGCAGGTTTGGTAGAAGTTCCCTTATCTGGGTCTGTTAATTCACTTTTTGGTTTTCTATTGTCGGAGGAATGTCATACAATCAAACAAACGAACCTGACATTCTTTTAAGCGATAATTGACCTATGCGATTTGGTGATGATCCCAAGCCGGCGCCTTATTTAAACCGCAAAGACCAACGGCGGTTGCTGGCGATGGTGGGGGTGCTTTGTCTGGTGGTGATGGGAGTTTCCTGGGCGGCTCGTCCGCAATCGTGGTACTGGCTGCTGCCTCCCGGTAACGAAACGGCTCAAAACGAACCCGTCCGAAACGAAACGGAATCATCAAAAAAACATTTCGTCGATGTCGGTGCGATCAATACTGATTCTCCCAGTCAGAAAAACAATACAGGGAAGAGAGTCAGCAATACCGCCTCTGATAAGAGAAAAGAAGCTGACTCTAAAAAATCCGCTTCGTCAGATCTTCCTGCAGCGTGGCTTGAATCGATCAATGATCAGGTGATGGGATTACGGGCGAATGAATCTGATACTTATTATCGTGTTCTGAGTCATATCAGCCGGCTGGATGATCGATATCTGAAAAAACATGCCCGCAAAGATGTTCTTTATGTGAACCTGTTAAGGAATCCCGAATTGTTTCGCGGAAAGTTAATTACTTTACGAGGGACGGCTCGTCGAATCACCGAGACGCAGGTTGGAAAAAATCAATACGGCGTGAGAAAAGCTTACGAAGCCTGGGTATTAACACCAGATTCCGGCAGTGATCCGATTCGCATTGTGGCGACGGATATCGATTCCCGGTTACCTTCAGGAGAAGAAGTGGCGGTTGAAATTGAAGCGACCGGTTATTTTCTTAAATTGTACAGCTACGCATCGAATGGCGGGCAGTACCAGGCGCCGTTGATCCTGGCAGCACGTATTGAACCTTCAGTTGTTAGAATCTCAGCTTCTCGCGGCACCGGTTTAGAGCCTTATATTTTAAGCTTTGCGATATTTATCGGTCTGGGAACGATTATCGCAGCAACCGTTTATTCACGAGGTGACCGAAAATTCAAACAGAAATTAAAAACAGAATTCTCTGATCTTGATATCCCCCCCGATGATTTTCTGGAACAACTTAAAGAGCAAGATACAAAAAAAAATCTGTTCTCCTGAAAAAGAGACTCCTTCCCAGACACAACGATTCGTTGGAGATCGAGCCGAAGATTCAAACACAATATTCTTCTCTGGTAACTACTCAGCGGAGAGTAGCTGGAGACAGGTTGTTATTATGAAGGTCTGAATGTACGGAAAACATTCGCACAATCTGCCCCCGGAACTGGATACCTGATTGTATCTGAGGGCAAATTGTCACCAGCCGTCTCGTCATTTGCTCGCAATACCTTCGACAATTTGTCCCCAGCCACCCATCACTGAATGGTTACTTTCTCTACTGATAAGCCGTCCCTGCTCGCCAGCACACCATTATGAGGAAATTATGTTTTCTATCAATTCGATTCACTCCCTGAGACTGAAGTTATTGGCGATTCCGGTTTTGTGCAGCTTCACGATGTTAACAGCACAGGCATCCGAGCCGGTCAGGATTATTTTGGACACTGATATTTCCAATGATTGTGATGATGCGGGAGCATTGGCGGTTTTGCATGCGCTGGCCGATCAGGGGAAGGCAGAAATTATTGCTATCGTGACAAACATTAAGTGCCCCGCCAACGCCTCTGCTGCCGCCGTTGATGCGATCAATACATATTACGGTCGCGGAAACATTCCCATTGGAACCGACAAAGATGGTTTGAAATTTCGCACTCTGCGACCAAGCAGTTTCACCGCCGCGGTTCGTGATGAATTCCCACACGATACCCCCGGCGACCTTCAATGTCCCGATTCAATTGACATTTGCAGAAAAGCGTTGGCCAGCCAGCCGGACCATTCTGTGGTCTACTGCAGCGTTGGGGCGTTAAGCAATATGGAAGACCTTCTCCGATCCAGTCCCGACCAACACAGTCCGTTGAACGGTAAAGAACTGATCCGGAAAAAAGTTCGCGTAACAGTCATCATGGGAGGCGGTTTCCCTCGCACAGTATCTCCGGAAACTAATCTTCTGCTCGACCCGTCAGCAGCAGTCACGATAACGAATTACTGGCCCGGAAAAATTATCTGGCAGGGATATGAAGTAGGCAAGGCAATCATCACAGGTGCTGCTTTGAAAAAAGCGGGGAAAGATAATCCTGTACGCAGAGCGTATGAACTTCGCCCCTTTGGTGAAGGAAAAGCAATCGACCACGGCAAACCGAGCCACGATCAAGCCGCTGTTCTCCTGGCGGTCCTGGGAATTCTACCGGAGTATTGGATCGAAATCAGCAACGGGAGAGTCGTCATCGATTCCGATGGTCATTCACAATGGAAAGCCGGCCGTAAGAAATCACACCGATATGTAAAGATAAAAGGAAGCCCCCGAAAACTGGGCGATCTGATTGAACATCTGATGATTCAACCTCCAGCCGCAACCAAAACGTTTTAACCACCAGGGAAAACAGAAGGAGAAGATTCGAAACATGGAATCTTTCAAAACGTATCACAATTAAATAGAAGCACCAGCCGACAGTCTGAATATCAGATTGTCCTTTTGCGAGCCAAAGCATAATATATTGGAATTGTGAATTCGAAGAATTGTTTATCACATGTGGATTCCGGGGTGTGCAGTCGGATCTTATTCATTACGATAGAATCCCAGTGAAAGTGGTCTCCCAGCACGGCTGATTTGTTTTGACAGCCGTAACCAATATCGATTCTTTTTTGAAATTTGCACACTACGTAAAGAAATTGACCGTTAGTCGTATGGATGATAAGTACTGGTATTTGAAGCGTTGCGAGTTGTTCGAGCAACTTGATGGTGCGCAAATTGCCCGGCTCGAAACACAATCGCAAGTGCGAATTTTTGATCGAAAATCTCTGGTTTATCTTCCCGATGACGAATCAGATTCTGTCCTGCTTCTCGTAAGCGGCCGTGTACGAATTTATCATATTACCACCGAGGGGAAAGAAGCACTGCTGGCATTTATCGATCCGGGAGAGCTGTTTGGTGAATTATCAATCATCGGGCAAGCTGAACGTGAGGAGTTTGCAGAGACGATGGAGAAGTCTCAGATTGTTAAAATTCCCGGCCAGGTAATTCGCGATCTCATGGCTGAAAACCCGGATGTTACGCTCGGGGTGACAAAACTGATCGGTCTGCGCAGGCAACGTTTCGAACGCAGACTCAAATCATTGATGTTCCAACCGAATCGTGATCGCTTAGTCTTTCTGCTTCTCGAACTGGCGGAGCGGTATGCTGTTTTACACCCCGATGGAATTGCGCTGCGGATACGACTTTCGCACCAGGAAATGGCAAATATTATCGGCAGCACTCGCGAAACCGTTACAGTTGTACTTGGGGATTTGCAGCAGGAAGGCTTGCTTGAAGTCAAGAGAAGACAGGTCATTCTGAAAAATATGGAGCGACTGGCGAGTTCAATTGGCGCAAAACCACCGGATATTTCAGGAGGTGTATCGAATCGAACTGTCCGTACAGGAGATTCGTAGAAGGCTGATACTGTATTCCCACCCGGATAAAGTGATTTCCCCAAAGAGGCCGGCTTTATTTGTTTTTTTCTGATATGTTTCTTTTCAGTGTAAGCTATCTCACACACATCTGTCT
>WFOZ01000413.1 GCA_015487825.1 Planctomycetaceae bacterium | reverse complement strand
GGCGTGCTCGTTTTCTTCCCTGCACCCCGGCTGGTTGCTTGCAGTTGATTCAGCATGTCTGTCCGGAAACTTCAGGCAAGCATGCGGTTATTTTGGGGCGCAGCGAAATTGTCGGCAAACCGATGGGGCTGCTTCTGATTCAACGGGGAGTGGATGCAACGGTGACGACGTGCCATTCTCGCACGAAAAATCTGGCTGAAATCACTTCTCAGGCAGACATTCTGATTGCAGCGATCGGCAAAGCGAAATTTGTCACTGCGGAAATGGTAAAACCGGGTGCGATTGTGATCGATGTAGGAATCAACCGTGTCGATGGAAAACTGGTTGGCGATGTTGATTTCAACGCAGTCTCTGAAATTGCCGGGGCGATCACTCCGGTTCCGGGGGGCGTCGGTCCGATGACGATTGCTAATCTCCTGTTCAACGCATATTCAGCATGTCGAATTCAAACGGATTTGCTTTCCTCGTAACCTCTTATCAATGATAGTGGCAAAAAAAGAAACCGAATCAGTAAACTCTCCTGTTTTTTCCGTTCACGAACAGGGGAAAGATCTTACTTGTTTGCAGGAGCCACTATTGCGGACAGAAGAGCACTTAATGAAAAAGCCCGGCTCAATCAGCAGTTTTATGCTAAGAGAAGCCAGGCTTCAGAGTGTGCAACAACTCATTCTAACGCGAAGGCAACTGATCCTGAACAGCGCTTGCGATTCGCAGCTTTTTTAAAATCCAGATAACGCCGTAAGTGATATCGAGTTCCCACCAGCGATGTCCGTAGCGAGCCAGTCGCTGGAAAGCGTGATGGTTGTTGTGCCAGCCTTCTCCATAAGCCAGCAGCCCGACCCACCATAAATTCTTGGAGTCATCTCGGGTTTTGTAGGTTCGGTATCCCCAGACATGAGTTGCGGAATTGACAAACCATGTGCCGTGATACACAACAACCATTCGCATGCAGAATCCCCAAAGCAACATCGAAATCCCTGCACCACCTACGAGATATTCGCCAATTAAATAGATAGGAATTGCAGTCGCAAACAGGGTAATGGCATAGGTGTGATGTATCAGTCTCTGGAACGGATCTTTCCAGATATCAGGTGCCCAGCGTGTGAGCATTCCTTTAATTTCCTCGCTGGTTCGCTTAGGTTGCATCCAGAACAGATGAGACCACCAGAAGCCGTCCCTGGGTGAATGCGGGTCGCCTTCCTGATCTGAAAGAGCGTGATGTTTGCGATGCGTGGCAACCCAGAATGCAGGGCTTCCTTCGCCGGTCATTATCCCGCAGAAAGAGAAGAAGTACTTAACCAGACGCGGCACTTTGAAGCTGCCGTGAGTCAACAAACGATGATAACAAAGCGTAATTCCCAGGCAGGAAGTTACGAAATGCAAAATTAGAAAAGTAATTAACCCTGCCCAGGTGAAAAACCAGAAAGCGGAAATGGCACCAACGTGCATCATGACCATCCAGCCCGCAACCGACCAGTTAACACCATGTGGAAACCGTTTCTTCCACCGTTCCTTAAAGGTAGTCGCTTGCGAGCGATCGCTCGCATTTTTCTCAAAAGCTTCCAACTCTGCCGGCGGAACGATGGGAACGTTCATTGGATCATCATCAGAAACAGTTGGAATTTCGTTTCTATCAACAGCCACTATTTATCTCCTTAATATTATTATTGTTCCACTTTCCTACAGCTCTAAATCTGACCGTAGCGAATTGTGGAACTGATACTGTTTCGGTACGGTCGCCAATAATCTGCACGGGCTAACTGCCCCTGCAAACCAAAATTGCTCGGGGAATCGTATCGCGATTTTCGCAAAAATCCAAATGCAACCCCACGCCGCTGCGGCATTATACGCGAACACCGCAGTTCCATTATGTTCAGTTTTTATTTTGTGGAGCCCCCCTCCACAGCCTCAGTTTATTATATGCTGAGAGCGAAATATGGACCAGAGCAATCCATCGGCAGGATGCGTTATTGCTATGACAAATATGGCGAACATGATCGTTCTGCCTCCCTTTTAGTAGTCCAGGGCAGCACCGCCATCTGCTTCAATTGCCTGACCGGTCAGAAAGCTGCTCTGGTCTGAGGCGAGAAACAGGCAAACCTGTCCGATCTCCTGTGGTGTTGCCATACGGTTGAAGACCTGCAAAGAAGCAACTCGCTCTAAAGCAGATTGGGGATCGTCAAGAGTTTCCGCCCATTCGTGCATCAGCGGGGTATCTACATTACTGGGCAGAACTGCATTAACTCGTACGCCCTGCTTCCCTGCCTCCAGTGCGAGTGCTTTGGTAAAGCTAACCTGTGCCCCTTTGGTAGCCGAGTAAGCAGTTGAAAGATGTTGCCCAAGTATCGCTGTCATCGAAGAGATGTTGATAATTGTTCCCCTGGTTTTTCTTAAATAGGGCAGTGCATATTTAGCCCCGGCATAGGTACTGAGGAAATTGACAGTCATCAGATTCTGCATCTGTTCAAGAGAGAAATCATCTATCGCGGTCGCAGGAGGATGAGTTCCCGCATTGTTGATGATGGAATTGAGCTGCCCGAAATGTTCGACAATTTCATCAATACAAATTTTGAATCGAGTGAAGTCAGAAACATCACATTCAAGAAAGCGAACGGAATTTTCTCGTATTGAATTTAAACCGGCTGCCAGTTGCTCGCCAGCTTCCCGATCCAGGTCAAGCAGGCCGATGTTCCCACCTGCCGCATGAAAAACTTCCACACAACCGGCACCAATCCCCTTGGCCCCGCCAGTGATAATGACTGTTCTGTTATCAAAAAGCATCTGAAGTTTCCTTGATTTTCCTAAATCCGAATTATGCTCAGTGAAATGTACTGTACTACTAACGGTTAATGTTTTTGCGACTTTTGCAAATTATTAAAGTTCCATTTTGGTTACGGCTATCAGAATGAACCAGCCGTGCCGGGTGATTTCATAGAGAGTCACACTTTCATTGCATTGTACCAATTTTGACGGTATTGGCGATTAAGTTGGCAAAGAGTTCAGCCATTCTCAGGCAGATTTCTTCTCGTGTTCTCTCTGGTAGATTCTCCGAGCTATGTTTGTGAGGAAGTCTGAATTGATTGAGAGTTCATTTAAGTGATGGAAAAAAGATGTCAAAGCTATCGCCAACAGAATTTCTTGAACGGCTAAAATCTGAATGTCGGGAGCAATCCGCTTTGGATCAGGGAAGTACTCTGCCTGAATTAAATTCGCTCGATTTTTCTGATCTCGAAGAAAAGCAAATTAACAGCAAAATAGAAAACAGTGATGAGGATGACGCAGAGCAGCCAGTCCCGGTAAACCATGAGTCGTTGCCTCAGCCTGAATCCATCTCCGCCAGTCACTCGGAAAAAAAATTCGACAAATTATTTTCTGCTCCTTCAGCTGTTAGAAACGACTCCTATCTGGCTGAGTTGTTCGATCGAGTCAGCATTCTGCTTGGCGATGAAGGAGAAGACCAGCCTCATTTTCTTCCGAAAGCTCCAGAATCATTGCAAGAAGCCGGCCTGAGCGAAGATGATGTTGAGCGACTGATATTAAAATATCTGCTTGCAAGAGGCATGGCGTCAGGTCGACAGATTTCCCAGCAGATTCGAATTCCGTTTGCACTGATTGAT
>WFOZ01000412.1 GCA_015487825.1 Planctomycetaceae bacterium | reverse complement strand
CTGTTTTTTCCTGCAGCTGGGCAGCGGTCTGTAAAGAAGACTGGACTGAAGAAGGAGAGGCAGATCCAAGTACAACTTTTTCATCAGATTCAATAAAACTTAATGACTGGTTTTCCAACCCGAGTGAAAGCAGATCCTGCAATAACTCCTCACACGATTGATAGCGATACTGCTTATCTTTGGCGATCATTTTATCGATCATCAGGTCGAGCTTTGCGGGGACTGATTTATTGAGTTTTGCAGCGGGAGTGAATTTCCCTTTTTCTTTGGCAAGAATTAATTCAAGTGTCGAGTCTGCTTTGTAAGGAACGGTTCCGGTCAGGAATTTGTAGAGCGTGCAGCCCAATGCGTATATATCGCTACGTAGATCGACATACTTCGCATTGCGTGCCTGCTCAGGCGGCATATATAGAGGGGTCCCTAATCCTGTTCCCGATTGTGTCATCGACTGGTCGTCATCAGTTGCCTTGGCTAAGCCAAGGTCTGCCAGTTTAACCGCACCATTTTTCGTAACCAGGATATTATCCGGTTTGATATCCCGATGGATAATCTTCATTTTGTGTGCATGTGCCAGCGCTTGAGCGCAGACAATGGTAATGTGCAGGGCGTCGCCTAGTTCCAGGATATTTTTGGTATCAATCCAATCCTGCATGCTGGAACCATCAATCAATTCCATTGCAACATAATTGATTCCTTTGTCTTCGCCTACTGCGTAGCACCGCACAACATTCGGATGCTCAATTTTGGCCATTGCCCTGGCTTCGCGAATGAATCGCTCAACGAAATTTTTGTTTTCAGCAATCGCAGGGGACATTACTTTTAATGCGCATTTTCTATCGAGGCTTACCTGATGCGCCAGATAGACAGCTCCCATTCCTCCCTGTCCCAGTTTTTTCAGAATGCGAAAATCACCCAGTTGTTGAACTTTTTTCTTTTTCGAAGGTGAAGAGGCAGCCTTTTTGTTACTCCCTGAAGAGGCGGGAGTTTTCTGGTCATCTGTTTGATCAGTGGGCATAATTAAAATCTCCATTCTGGAGGCAATGAAAAGAGAGGAAGAATTATAGACGATGAAAATAAAGAAGTATAATTATTGTGCCCGCCTTGCCATCGTATTGGATATTATCAAATCAAATAAACGTTGTACTGGATGTACAATGCCAGAGATGTTGAAGTGAATCTTGAGCGTTCAGTATGACTTGTCCTTACAGATGATGCAATTTAGAATAGGGGATACAGAAGTTATTTGGAGCCGTTATTTCTTTTTCTTTTCGGGAACGACCCAGACGGCATCGGCAATGACATGCCCGTTTGTCTGTTTGTTTTCAATAACAACTTTGCCTGGTGTCAGCTTCGAAAATTGGTAAGTCCCTAACGAAACGAATGCTTTGTTGATGGTTGGTTCTTCTTTTTGATTGACCGTTTTTGTTGCCGAGCCATTCTGGTGATAGATGGTGACGGGGACATTAGAAGCCCGGTTGGGGTTTTGTGAATAGGCAAGGCGAACTTCATAGGTTCCGTCTTCAGGAACACTGAACTGGAATGTGATAGACTTTTCGCCGTGTGCTTCCCTTCCATCGTGCAGATAACGATGACCGACGAACTGGCCGGATGAAGAACTGGGGTGCCAGAATCCCTTTTTCTTTGCCTGATGGTCGTCAATCACAATGCCGGGAAGAGAATTCGGGTTGATTCCGATTCGCGGTGTCCGATAAAGGCCGGAGTATTCGAGCACTTGCCCATCTTTGAGGAGCTGAGTTTTTAGCAGTTGATAATCGATTTTTTGTACTGCCTGGTTGTGATCGATAGACTGACAGGCAGCCGTTGCAGCAGACTGGCCTAAAATCATAAAGACAGGTTCCATGCGGATCGAGCCGTAGGCGATGTGAGAGGATGAAAGACAAACCGGAACAAGCAAATTGGCGCATTCTTTCTGGCGAGGCACGATTGCAGAATAACTCACAGGGTACGGCCCCCCGGGACTGACTTGAATGTCTCCCTCGTTTTGAACAAATCCCTCGGGGGTTACGTATCGCTGCACATTGTGCGAATCCATATTGTACGATCCCATGCTGATTGGGAAGGGCGTTTTCAATTTTCGGATCAGGTGGTTTTCTGTCATCACAAAATCACTCACCATTCTGCGGGCTTCACGAACATAAAGTTGATGAGGCCAGTTTCCGTTATCAACAAATTCATCTTTGGCCAGTCCCCAGGTATTCATTTCCGTTTGAATTTTTTCAGGGACACGTGGATCATTTGCCAAAAACCACAACCAACCTTGTTGATAATCGGTATGTTCCTGGATGATACGCTGCCTGGTTTTGTAGTCGCCATCGGGGTAGTCGTAATTCATGCCGATATTGTCGGTGGAAAATGCGCCGTGGTTATTGGTATCTGTTTTTCGATTTGGGATCGGGTCAAATTTTCTGAAGACGCCTGACCAACCCGTCTGAAGATATCTGGCAAGCAGTTCGTAATCTAAAGGATTGTAATTTTTGGGTTTGGGGAATTTGACGCGGTTATCGGGATGATTGGAAAGACACATGCGGAAGCAGTAAGCCTGCACGCGATGATCTGCTGCCCCTTCTTTACCGGGATCGCCTGCGTGAACTTTGGGAAGCAGTCCACTGCTGCGATCACCCGGAACAAGGTAAGGGCTGACTGGATTTTCGAAATGATGTGAGATCGCGCGAAGTTTTTGTACGCCATTGAGTGTTTCGTTGTACTGGGCATTGGATTCCCGACCAACGGTATAGGTGACGCCCGCTTTGGCCATTAAATCGCCTTCGTAGGTTGCATCGATAAATCGTTTTCCCCGAAATCGTTTTCCAGATTCCATTCTAATTTCGATGATCTGGTTGGTTCGTTTTTTCACGCCGCAGTCGAGATCGAGTCGCTCGTTGCGATAGACCGGAATGTTGTACTCGGCAATCAAATCGTTATAAACTTTTTCCGCCACATGAGGCTCAAAAAGCCAGATCGCTTCAGATTGCGGCTTGTAACCTTTGAACTCTTCCGGCTTTTGCCACTTCCAGGTTTCCGGTTTGTCGTAGATTTTTTTCAGACGCTGGTAATATTCGAGTGCCAAGCCTCCTACGACTGTTTTGTTTCCGGAATCGGTATAACCGAGTCCGCCGGAGGTCAGTCCACCCAGGTGGACTCCCGGTTCAATCAGAATGACTGACTTGCCAAGTCGGACCGTTTGAACCGCTGCGATCACTCCAGCTGAGGTTCCACCATAGATAATGACATCTGCACAATGCAGCTTTCCAGATTGCTCTGCGATTGCGCGGGAATTGCCAGGCAACGAAAGCATTGCAATGATTGAGAGCATGCAAATAAAAGAAGGAAAACAATTTCGCTGATGTTTCATTTCGGTTGTTCCTGTTGATTTCAAAATAATTGCTGACTCAGGTGAGCTGAGAGTGAATCTATCTTGAGCAGGCACGCGCAACCATCCAGACGAATGCTATCTGCTGGTCCTCTCGCTTCAGGTAGAGAGGCAGAGAAGTCTGGTCAATTTTCAAACGCCGCACACTAAAGTGTGAACTCCAGAAGACTTCATCCACGTTGCTGAAGATTTACGTTTATTAACTCAATAGAGATTCGCTCTGGAAACAGTCTAATGTCTTAATGGCTCGATGTCACATCGAATAGAAAAAATAGCGATATCTCGACAGCATATTTCCGGATTGACGGATGATCAGAGTTTTCTATCAGAGGTTATTCTTAGCACCCTCTGCAATCAGCAAACCGATAAATCGGAACAGGCCCGGTTCAATTTTCATCGTTCCGTTAACCTGTCCGTCTTCCATTTTATCGATCATTTCTATGTAATCGTGAGCATCTTTGAATTTCTTTTCATCGAACGCTTCGATTAACTTTTCGCGAGTCGCTTTGACGGATTCCTTAAGATCCTTTTTCTCTTTTCGCTTACTTAATGCCACGACAAACGGTTTGATATGTCCCTTGAATCTGACAAATTCAGGTACCGGCTTTGCCTCAGCTTTATTAATAAGTTCGAGAGTTTCGATGAGCCATTTTTTCGCATTGCTACCAATTGAAATTGCCAGCAGCTCATCACTTGTTGCAAGATGAATTTTGCAAGTAGTACCGAACAGGGAGTCGATCATTGGCAGCAGACTTTTTTCGATGACAATTTCGTGGATATGCAGATCGCCGACAGTTTCGATATCCATCTTTACTTTGACAGCATCGTTAATCTGAGGGAGTAATTTGATAATCTCCTCAGCTTCTTTTCCCTTGAATGCATGCATTGCGCCGATAAGTTCATGAGCGGAGGAGGCATTATCCTGACTGGTCGGTCTCATCTCGATAAATCCATCGATGTGCTCCATTTCCAATCCCTGAGTCAACATCGCGATTACTTTTTCAAGAGCGGATTTGGCTGCTTTTTTCTGCTCTGCTGAATACTCTTTCTTCTTTTCTATTTTACTGAGTTGTACCGGAAGAAATGCCTGATAAAGGGACTTGTATCGCTGTTGTCTCGTTTTAACAATTGGAAAAAACAGGCGGCCTGAGATTACAAAATTTGTTGATTCCGGAACATCAACAAATTTACTTTTGGCTTCCTGAATCTGTTTCAGAGCCCCTGCAAGTTCTGTTCCTTCTATGGCTGAAAGTTTTAAGGCTCCGCGTCCTTCATTTTTTTCGCTGTCGGTAATCCAGCCTGCTTCCAGATACTTGGTCTCGACATAGTATTGTTCCATCTCTGCCAGTTGATTTTCTGCCAGGAGTTTTCGTAACTCATATTCTGCAACAGATTCTGTCGATTTTTTCTTGATTGCAGAGAGTACGTTCTTATTGATCTCAATAAAGTTCTTCCTGCGCTGTTCGATTCCGGACTTATCATGATTTATTAAAACAGCGGTATCGTACTTTGCTGCAATTAACGCTTTGAGGTCGTCGAGAGGATCTCCTATTTTTTCATCGGATGAATATTTTCTTTTTGTCGACGGGACCATCGTGGCATAGCCGAATTTCGTTCGCATCCAGCCTTCGTAAGCATCGCTGAGCTCGTAAACTTCCGTTGCTTTTTTAGTCGTAGTAATTCCTGCCGCTTCAATGTTGTTCTTAAAGTCTTTGAAATTAGTGTAAGGAAAACTCATTCGGTAGAATTCGCCAAGTTCTTCATCAAAGAATATATCAACACGCACCGGTTTTTTGGTATCTACGCCATCCAGGAATATTTCAAGGTTTGGTTCGATATAATCTCGCCATGTTCTGGACTGTTTAGCCAGTGTCTTGACCATATATTCAAGATCACCAATCAGCCCGTCCGCACTGGACTGCATGATGGTAATGCGATTCTCCAGAGTTTCACTACTCTTCTTTTCCTCTTCAGCAGTAGCAGATTGCATGAAGACAAACAGCAACAGGCTGCACAAAAAAGAAGGGACCAGTCCTGGATGTTTCTCGAAAAGTTTCACAAAATTCTCCTGAGCGGCTTGTGCTGATCTGTTAATATTTTTGTGTATGAATATTCGTAATTTATCGACATCGTACGTCACTGGAAATAACTGTAGGAAAACCTTATTTCCGGCAATTTATATTGATTATGCTATAACCAGAACGTCAACGCCCGTGGGAGTGTATTCATTTGGGACAAATTGGGAAAGACATGATTCCCAATATTACCTGCCTCAATTGCCGTCTCTGTTCAGGTTAAACAATTTCGGCAAGACTGAAACCTGTTCGTGTGAACATGTCGAGCGTTTCGCCGTCTCTGTAATTTTATTTTGGACTCTATGTGTATGATCGCATGATCACATGAGTGCGTGAGGCTTGTCTTGTTTTTTGTAGTGAGAGTATTCCTGTCATTTTTGAATTGTAGCTATTCAGTGATAGGTGGTTATTGCAGAAATTAAGGTTGTTTGTAGGGGCCGCTATTGCGGACCACCAAAAATAAGAGGATCCATCCCCCGTCGTGGTCCGCGGGTAGCGGACCCTTCGCCAACGTTGAATAGTTACATCAGAGTTTTAGGGGATGGGTATAACTCGTTTATTAATAATGGGTTATGCTGTATGTGGCAGTGGAGATTTAAATAATGTAAATAGAATGTAATTTCACCTGAACGTGTAAGATTAGAAGATATGATCCGACTTACTATTGATCCACTTGGTAACAGTTTTCAGCTGCTCAACTGATATATCAGCTCTCGTGGATAGAAAGTTTTCAGACTCTACTGGATTCTGTGTGCAGCCGGTTTGGGTGATCAAAAATCACTTTGTACCAAGCAATTATTGTCGAGTTTTACTTTTTTTTGGCTGAAGGCCTCTTTTACCATAGCTTGGGGCATCGCCCAGTACTGTCCGGTGAATTGTTGGGGTGAGTCGATTGGAGAT